>JBJMGJ010000338.1:0-4033 GCA_045807965.1 Bryobacteraceae bacterium
CAGCCCAGGAAATCCGGGAAGAATTGCAGCGCTAGTGGGGCTGCCGCGGAGTCTCGACCTGCTCCGCGTATCCCGAATCCGATTGCGGGGAAGCCTTGGCTCGCTTCTCGCTCTCTTATGTTCCGCTTCCTCCATCGCTGGACAAAAGACGTCCGACGCCCCGATTCCTACGTTCGGAACAACGGTGGTTGAATCTGCCGGACTACGCGGAGGCATTTATTTCGTCAAACCACAGAGTGAACGGATACCCAATTTCAAGCGTCTGAAGCCGGTGGGTACGATTTACACCACTCGCCTGAACATTCCGCCGCGCGACTTCAAAGAAGGCTTTCCCGGGATTACCGGCCGGCTCGAGTGGTTCGCGATTGATTATCGGGGACAGTTCTTCATTCCATCGAGAGCTCGTTATCAGATTGGCGTGATGTCAGATGACGGATCCAAGTTGTACATTGACGGCCGGTTGATTGTCGACAACGACGGAATACACCCGCCCAGCGGCTGCCAAGCGGCCGTGGAGCTCGACTCGGGAGTCCACACCATCCGCATTTCCTACATGCAGGGGCCAGGCGTATTAGTATCGCTGCAGCTGTTTATCGCAAAATCGGGTGAACCGCCGCGCATCTTCGACACGAAAGATTTTATGTTGCCGGAGGGCTCGTCCTTCGCGCCTTCGATTCCCGGTACGCGTCACGTACGGAAACTCTCAGGAGGAGATTGTTGGGCGGGACGTTAATCGTGATCTGGCGTGGGCAGTAACCGTTCCAGGTGTTTCGCCAGTATGTCAACTTCAAGATTGACTGGCGACCCGTTGCCATACGTATGCAGAGTCGTGTGGTCGTACGTGTGTGGGATCACGCTGAAGCTCACGATATCGCCTTCGATCTCCGCCACAGTAAGGCTGATTCCATCTACCGCCAGCGATCCCTTGTTCGCAATGTAGCGATTCAAACGAGGGGGGACACGAACACGAAGCCACCAGTTGTCGTTCCCGAGTGAATCCAAAGCGACGATTTCTCCCGTCCCGTCAACGTGCCCCAGCACGAAGTGCCCGTCCAGCCGGCCGTTGGCCCGCAGCGGACGTTCCAGGTTCACGTCGGACCCGATGACAAGTCCTCCCAGATTGGTTCGCTTCAGCGTTTCGGGAGCCAGATCGGCCCGGAACCGGTCCGCCCAGATTTCAACCGCCGTGAGGCAAGCTCCGTTGACAGCGATGCTCGCCCCAACCGTAGCATCCTGGAGAACTCTCGAACACAGCACCACAACCGAAGCGCCTGTTTTGCCTTCCGAAAGACTGGCAACGCGTCCTAACTCTTCAACAATCCCGGTAAACATCAGCTTTTTACAACATACGCCTCTACGGCGAACTCATTCTTCGAAATAGGATGGATGGTCAAACGATGGAGCAGGAGCGCATCGGACCGCTTCATCCGTCCCTGGCCGCCGGCAACTGGAAGACTCTTCAAACCGCCGAGGATCTTGGGCGCGTAATAGAAGAGGATCTTGTCCGCGATTTGCGAATCGAGCATCGTCCAATTCACCTTGCTTCCGGCTTCGACCATCAACGAGAGATACCGATTTTGAGCGAGAAATTCGAGAATCTTGAGGGGATCCGTGCGGCCGCCCGGCCCGTCGCTGATAAGAACCTGAACGCCCGCCGTTTCGAGAGCCTTGCGGCGATCAAGCGGAGCGATGGACGTCCCGACCACGAGGACGTCATCTCGCGCGCTCGTCACCATCTTTGATCCGAGCGGGATCCGAAGTTGGGAATCGAGCACAATGCGTAGCAAGGGGCGGCTGCGCTCCAGTCCGGAGCGGTCAGTCAACAGGCAATCGTCCTCGAGAACCGTGCCGAGGCCGGTCAGGATAGCATCCGAAAAATGGCGAACCAGTTGCACGTCGGCGCGGGCAACATCGCTCGTGATCCAACCGACGTTATCCTGAGGCGCGGCAATCTTCCCGTCGAGAGTCAAACCTGCCTTTACGGTCACAAGGGGCTTGCCGGTCCTCATGAAATGGACGAATGGCTCGTTCAGCTGCTCTGCTTCTTCACTGAATTCGCTGTCGAGAATAACTTTGACGCCGGCCTCCCGAAGCTTCCGGAAACCGGCTCCGCTCACCAGTGGATTCGGATCCTGCATGGCGGCCACCACCTGTTGGACGCCTGCCGCGATCACCGCATCGGCACAGGGCTGAGTACGCCCGAAATGTGAGCAGGGCTCAAGAGTCACGTAGAGGGTGGCGCCTTTTGCGGCTTCTCCCGCCTGCCGCAGGGCCACAATCTCCGCATGATCCTTGCCCGCCCACGTGTGAAAGCCTTGCCCTAAGACTTGCCCATTCTTCTCTACGATGGCCCCAACGGTTGGATTCGGACTGGTTCGACCTTTAGCTTGGGCGGCGAGGCTGAGGGCCTGCTGCATGAATGAATTCATTGAAGCTGGCCCGGCTAGTCGAACAGGGACTGAATGAACTTATCTGGCTCAAACGGGAGTAGATCATCAATCTTCTCGCCCACTCCCACGAATCGAATCGGAAGATTCAACTCACGCGCGATTGCCACCACCACTCCGCCTTTCGCCGTACCGTCCAGCTTGGTCAGGACGATGCCGGTTACTCCGGCCGATTCCGTGAACTTTCGGGCCTGCTCGAGCCCATTCTGTCCAGTTGTGGCATCGAGAACCAGCCAGACTTCATGTGGCGAACCGGGAATCACGCGCTGGCTGGTGCGGCGCATCTTTTCGAGTTCCGCCATCAGGTTCTCTTTGGTATGCAGCCGACCAGCGGTATCGACAATGACGTAATCTGTTCCTCGCGCTTTAGCCGCCTGTAAAGCATCAAAAACCACCGCGCTCGGATCCGCGCCGGTTTTCTGACGGATAACATCTACGCCGGCCCGTTCCGCCCAGACTTCCAGCTGTTCAATAGCCGCCGCGCGGAACGTATCCGCCGCGCATAAGAGAACCTTCCGTCCCTCTCCGATGAACCGGTTTGCTAGCTTGCCGACCGTGGTTGTCTTACCGGCGCCGTTGATGCCGACGAGCATCACGACAGCCGGAGGTGTCCTTACCACTCGGACCGGTGTTTCGGAGGCTTGAAGAACTTCCTGTAAATGCTCCCGAATCAAGGTCCGAATCTCGCCCGCGTCGCTCGTCATCTTTCGGTCGATCCGGGTGTGGATTCGATCGATAATTTCCTGCACCGTTCGGACACCAAGATCAGCTGTGATCAGCGTGTATTCGAGTTCTTCCAGCAGTTCGGCATCGATCTCTTTCTTTCCGGAGAGTACGTCTTCTAATCGATCGACCAGTCCCGACCGTGTCTTTTCGACACCAGCTTTCAAGCGGTCGAGAAGAGTCGGTTCAGTTGGAACACTGCCGAAGAGAGTTTGAATAGCCATGCGTGGGACTTGAAGCGCCTGAAGACCGCGATTCTAAAGACCAGTTTACTTCCAGCCCCGGTTCTCAACTGGCGAAGCCACCCGCATCCTTCTCCGGAATTCTCTCTATTGCGGGCTGAAACAAAGTTCGAAGGCCCACGGTCCAAAGAGTAGAAGGCGCGTGAAGCGCTTCTAAATAAAACGGACTGCGTCGTGAAACGCTGTTAACTTCCGCCGGGCGAATGCCGCCGCGCCCGCTTCGTTTCAATATACGTTTGGCGGTTACCCCCATATGACTTCGCAGATACCGACGAAGCGACGTCTCGCTGTTTTGTTCTCTCTCCCGATCTGTTTCTCGCTGCTCTTTTTTGCGGCGACTACGGCGACAGAGTACATGACGGCAAAGTTTCTGAAAATCGAAACTTTGCTCATTAATCTGAACGCGCTGCGAAGCGCGGCGGCTGACATCGATACAAGCGAGCGAGGATTCCTTCTCACCTCTGATCCACGATATCTGGGCCCTCTCCGTCAGGCTTCGGCGGATTTGACAAAGCTGATCGGACAAACTCTCGACGAGGTCAAAGACCAGGATCAGGATCTTCGGAACCGCGTGTCCCATTTCACTTCGTTGGTTCGTACACGTGCCCACGAGGCGGAGCG
>JBJMGJ010000339.1:0-12581 GCA_045807965.1 Bryobacteraceae bacterium
CGGTAGCGAAGTTGGTGGTCGGAATGAAATTGTTGATGCCGCCTCCGCTCAGAGTTGAGGTGTAATTCGTATCAGCAGCATACCCGAGCGCTCCGCCATATTCCGCGGTGGGCAGATAGAAGATGCCAAAACCACCGCGGATGACAGTCAGAGGCGTAAGCGAATAAGCGGCGCCGATTCGCGGTTGGAGGTTCCCGTATCGCTTGTTGTAAGCTCCGCGGGGTTGGCCGGCATTGCCTGCGAACAGAAGTCCACCGGTGAGATTCGCACAAGCCGGGCAGTTTGCCAGATTGGCGTTCGACACCTGAGGGGCGAGCGGGCTCGGAGTGTTGAATGCCCATCCGCGGTTCATCCGGTTGTAGCGTTCGTCCGGCGATCCTTCGATGTCGTATCGAAGTCCAACATTGAGCGTCAGCTTCTGCGTGATTTTGACATCATCCTGGAGGTAAAAGCCGTAGTAACCCCAACGGTAAGCCAGTTGCGGCACATACTGGAGCGTTCCGTTTGCCGGTGTTCCGAGGAGCAACGAAGCCATGCTGTTGCCCGACGAGGAACTCGCAAACTCCGGAAGGGCTTGGGTAAACCCAGGCGTGAAATTAAAGAATCCTGAGCCAAACAAGAACGAGCCGCCGGCAACGTTGGTACGAATGTCGCGGATATCGGCGCCGACTTTGATCGATTGTCTGCCCCGTACGTACGAGACGCTCGGTTCAAAGCTAAGCAAGTTCGTAATGTTTGAGTTTGAATTGCGCGTACCGAACAGGGGATAAGTTCCGCTAGACCCGTTGCCGTTTGCGCTCTGGTCACCGATGCGCGGTGGCAGTGCAGCGAACCGCTGATTGGCCGAGAAATTCGGCGAGAATCCGAGCAGCGTGTCATCGAATCCTTCCACACTCGTGCGATATGCCGCCTGAATAAACCGGGCAAATCCAAAACGCACGTCGAAAAGAGTACTGGGAGAGATGACCGTCAGGAAGTCTGCCACGGCATTATCGTTGATGCGGACGAGCGGGTCTTGAGCGTCCCGCCCAGGGCCGGTGAAGCCGTTCGCGCCGTTATCGATCTGGTTCCTACGATTGTGCGCGTAGCGGAAGAACATGCGTTCCTTTTCGCCGAAGTTCTGGTCAACGCGGCCAATCCAGTTCCGGAAATGGTCAGCGCTGATATTCGGGCTGGCAATGAAGTTATTCGTAACCGCATTCGGAGCCCCAGTATTCGGCGCCGGGTAGGCGTTAATGATGCCTCGTCCGACAGCGCTCATTCGATTCACTGGGATGACGTTGCCGGGAAACTGGGTACGTATGTACTGTGGATTGCTTGCACTACTCGGCAGAGTTGCATTGAATGCCGGGTTCGGTCGGGTCGAGAACGGGTCATAGATGCTGAACCCGGTTCCGGAGAAATCACCCGATCGCATCGCCGCCGAGGGGACACTCGTCAGGATTGGAGAAGGAGTCGATTCCACGTAGTTCTCCCATCCGAATGAAAAGAACGTTTTGTCCCTTCCGTTGTAAACCTTCGGGATCCAGACCGGACCCGTAAACTGAGTGCCGTACTGATCCAGCTTGTGGCCGCCCAGATTTTCTTTCGTTACCGGATCTACGCCGTAACGCGGCCGACCTGCGCTGTTGTTCTGAATGGAATTCGCGTCCAGCTGATATCTGCGTAAGAACTCGTAGCCCGTGAAGTGGAAGTCATTTGCACCGCTTTTGGTGGTCACGTTCATGACGCCCCCACCCGTACGGCCATACTGCGCGTCATAGAAATTGGTGACGACTTTGAATTCCTGCGTAGCGTCAACGGTGGGGATGTACGCCACATTTTGCGCGCCTCGGCTTCTCTGGGCGTCCGTATCCGTCACCGAGTCATCTGGCACGCCATCGAGAAGCCATGAATTCGTCTGCCGGACGCCCCCATTGATGGAAAAGTTCACATTGTCGCCGTTGTCGAACGGACGTGTGAACTGCGGATTTCCTGCAAAGACCACGCCCGGCGATAAATTGACCAAGGCAAAAGGATTGCGGCCGTTGAGCGGCAGCTCGGTCACGCGCAGGTTTTCGATTACATCGCCACGGGTGGCAGAGGCACTCTCAAGCAGCGGAGCGGCTCCGGTTACTTCCACCGTGCTTTGAGTTTGACCCAATTCCATGGGAAGGTTGACCGTGAGTTTGTCACCCGTGTGCAACTCAACCCGTGGCCTTAACGCGGTCTGAAAATTTGGTGCTTCGGCGGTCACCTTGTAGTTTCCCGGAATCAGAAACGAGATCGTATAATTGCCAGACTCGCTCGTCATCTGCGTCTGAGTTTCATTCGTCTGCAGGTTCTGAATCGTTACTTTCGCATCGGCAACGCCTGCTCCAGTCGGGTCGGTAACCTGGCCGGTTACTGTCGCTCGAAATTCCTGGGCCATGCCGATCGCGCCACAAAGAGCTGCGGCCAATGCCCAGCTTACGTATTTAGCTTTCATGTTTCCCCCCAGCATCTACAGAGACGTATTTTGTAGGGACTGCCGACTAACCTCTGTCTTGCGCTCAGTTTACAGCGACTTCAACGCGCACGTCAATGAAAGAATGTGCGCTCAACGCGGCTCATGACACGAGCCGCAATCAATGCTCGCCTTCGTTTCACGATGGCAATTCATGCATTCCCCCATCGTTAGTTGTCTTTCTCGCCTCAAACCCACTCGGGAGCCTACAGGCCCATGACAGACCTCACACTTCGCGCCAGCTTGTGCATGCTGTCGGTGACTGAAACGTACAAACGTCGGAATCTGATACACGCGTACCCAATCGACATCGCGGTTTTGCTTGGCCAAGGCGGCCAACTTCCGCTCAGCATTGGTATGAGGAGTAATCGAGGCATGACACGACATGCACTTAGGCACGTCCGGCATGTCGACTAACTCGCCGCCATCCGTCTCCGCGTGGCACGAGACGCAGGTTCGCTTCTGATCTGTCACATGAAGCTTGTGATTAAATTCAATTGGTTGCTTCGGGGGCGGTCCTTCAACCTGGAGCGCTTCGCTTTCGCGGCATAAAGCCGTGAACAATAAAAAAGCGGAGAAGAACGCCGTTCTCACAGATTGCCCGCACGCATCTCTTCCACCATGTAATCCGATGCGCGCATCGCCAGCGCTGAAATCGTCAAAGTCGGGTTTTGCGGTCCGCCGGAAGTGAAACTGCTTCCATCAACGACGAACAGATTCTTAATATCATGACTCTGGTTCCACCCGTTGAGCACGCTTGTCTTCGGGTTGTCCCCCATACGGCACGTTCACAGTTCGTGGATGCTTTCGCCCGGCGGCACCATCTTGTCGTGCTTGGCCAGAACCTCAAATCCGGCTGCATGACAAACCTCGCTGAGAGTGTTCATGGCGTCCCGCGCCATATTGAATTCGTTATCCGTGTACCGGGCGTGGATGTTCAGCGTCGGTATGCCCCAAGCGTCGCGCACGGTCTTATCGATTCGGACGTGGTTTTCGTGCCGCGGTAATACCGCCCCCATCACGGTCATGCTGAAACGCGTATTGTTCAATTCAACAAGCGTCTTCCGAAGTCCTTCACCATATCCGGGCACGATGCGGGTTGGCGGAGTGCCTCCGCTGCTGAAATCGGCGCTGTAGCTTCGAATGAAATCCTTCTCGCGCGCAGTAATGTTCCGGAATGGGGCTACGTAACCGCCACCGCCCATGAGCCTGAAGTTATTGGCCCCGCCCCGAGCCTCCGGAACGATCGCCTCGACGGAATCCTTCACGTAGAACTGGTCGAATAGATAGTGGCCCAATACACCGCTCGAATTCGCAATCCCTGAATTCAGCAAAAGCCGCGTACTTTCAAGGCATGCGGCCCCGACCACAACGATGCGCGCCTTCGCATGCATCTCGCGCTGCGATCTTCGATCGATGAAGGTGGCGCCATTGACCAGGCCGGTATTTGGATCAGTGGTGATGCGGCTCACAACAGCATTCGGAACCACCGTCAGATAGCCGCTGTCCAAAGCCGCGGGAAGCAGCAAGTTGATGGAACTCGCGAGAGTGCCAGTGGCCCGCCGGGATTTGGTGATCGGAATATTTCGCGCCTTCGCCGCGGCGGTGAAACGCTTCACGCTCTCGCTATCGGGCGAATGATCCTCGAGAAAAACGCCGTCCGGGAGTTGCGGCCATCCTTCTTTACGGCCCGCAACACGCCAAATGGGCTCTACTTTGTCGTAGTAAGGAGCCAGGTCGCTGTACGAAATGGGCCAGTTCTCGCCAAAGCCGTCGTGGTCTTTGCACTTGAATTGAAAGTCGCTCATGCGCCAGGAGGCGCGGCCCCACACTAGTGTTTTTCCACCCACCAGGCGGACGCGAACCCAGTAATACGGATCCTTCGGATCGTACGTATAAGGATTCTCTTTTTCGTCGGCCCAGAGATTACCGTTAAATTCGTTTGCCTGCGTGACGTGGGGAAAACGGTCCGGTCGTCCAAAGCCTCGATAAGGCAGTTCGTACACGTTCTTCAACGCGCGGTCACGGGTGTAGTTGATGACGGGACCGGCGTCGAGCATCAGACACGAGATGCCCTTCTTCGTTAACGTGTAGGCGACCGTTCCGCCGGATGCTCCCGATCCGATGATTAGGACGTCGTATTTGCCAACCATGTCAGTCGATTGGGAACCAGTACATCCCGACCCCTCCCGCGCTTCTCACTCGTTTGGACATGATTCGGATCCAGTCGTGGGAACTCTCGGTGGCCTGTATCACGTCCTGCTTGGCGGCTCTTAGGAACGCCGTGAATGAATCCGGGTCTGCTGTCCACGGTTCGCGCAGCGGCGCCAGAATGGTCTCGGCTCCGGATTGATCTAACGACGAAAACGAAGCGTGAAAGCTCTTCTGAGACCTTCGTTCGAGTTCCTCGACACCATTTCGGTAGAGCGTCTGCCGCGGTGTTGGAGATTCGAACAGGAGAAAATCCAGGAACTCCGGTGCGCCTGCTTCGACAGCTCCAGGGACACCGCGAACCGCGGGATACAGGATGTCGCTCAACCGCTTGAAGCAGGAGAACTGTGCGGGAGAGAAAAACCTGGTTACCGTTATCCCGGCGACGTCGGGAATGGTAGCTTCGATAACGGGAATTTCTTCGACCGCTGCCGGACTCGGCTTAGGCGGCACAACGGGCTGTTGCGCGTTCAGCAAACTCGCAGCCGGCAACGTAGCCAAGGTCTGCAAAACCCTTCTTCGCTTCATCGCTACTGCCCAGGATACGCTAGCTGCGTCGATTGCGCACATCGACTACCGCCTCGGCGATCTGGCCCAGATACTTCCCGTCCGCCATCACATCGAGCGCTATGGCAACTCGCGGCATACCCCCGGACCACTTGGCGGGAATCGTGAAGCTTGCGTCAACATGCGCCTCGGCTCCCGCAGCGACTCCCAAGCTAAGAGGCTGTGATCCGGCGTGCCAGCCCGGGGGAAGGACAAGCTCCGCCTCCACTCGCATCGGGTGACCGCCATGGTTTCGCACATGAATTTGTATTCGCTGCTCCTGACCGGCAACAGCCAGGATCTGATAGGGCTGGATGCGAATCCAGGATGGGTCGAGCCCAAAATCCGTGTCCGGATTCGCAATCAGATTTCGGAAGTAGAAATCCTGCTCGAGGGCGCGCTTTTCAAAATTAAGGGCGGTTTCACGGTCGATCGGAAACGGTTTGCCATGGCCAGGCGCGATCATCTGTGGTTCGAAATCGAGAATGTTGCGGATCGACTTGACGTGGTCTCCACTCTTAACTTCGTTGCGGTAGATCAGATTATGCCGGAGCGACTTGGGATTTTGCGCGTCGTCAAAGAAAGCGTCGCCGGTAAACGCCACGCGAATGTTGTCAATGGTCGTGAATAGCGCCATCTGGTAATTCGTGTGCCCCGGCGAATGAACGGCCGTAAATTCAAATTCTTCCCACTTGAATGTCTCCCGATGGCGGAGTGCTCGGTCCACTTTGATGGGTTCGCCGAAAATGCAGCCGACATTCAGGGCGCGCGGGTTTTCGAGAATATCGACCATATTTTCGTACGCCCAGACCTTGGTTCCATAGCGCCGGACGAGATAGGGAAACCCGTTCAGGTGATCGTCATGCATATGGCTCGGAATGGCAATGTCGATCGATTGCAAGCCATGGCGCGCCCGCAGTTTCTCGATACTGTGCTCAACGAACCGCATGTGACTGAACGTGTCTACGTAGCGTGTAAATACCTGGAAAAAGGTCCAACTCGCCCCGCCGTAGTCGATGAACAAAGCCTTCCCGCTGTCACTGATCAGGGCGTAGAACGTCGATGTCGCCTCCGTATTGGCAACCAGATGTGGGCTGATCGCGGAAGGCTCGAGCTCTGATGTGGGCGGATGCTTGTACCAATAGTGATGCCACTCAGTGAGCTTGCGCGACAGTTCCGCCATCGCTCCGAGCGGCTCGGATATGGGAGCGCCATGGGAGGGGCACAGCAACTCCGGCTTCAATTTCTCCAGAGCGGCGAGCGAGTAGATAGAAAGATCAACGCCTTCATGCTCCTGGTAGTAATACTGCAAGTCATACAGCGTTTGCACTTTGCCAGGCGAGTAAATCAGATCGCCTGAGAACGCGATGCGCTTCCCGTCGATTTGCGCAACAATCGACACCGAACCCGGCGTGTGGCCTGGTGTGGGCTGTACGAAGAGATCGAGACCCTGCCAGTGGAACGTTTCGTAATCCCGCAGGAGTCTTGCCACCGGCACATTCCGTGTCAGCGAGAAGAAGTCGTTCTTTATGTCATACAACTCGAAAATACGGCGATTGCGCCAGAAGTTCTCAGCGTCATCGAAGAACTGCCGCTCAAATTCCGGCACCGCAATCGGGATTTTTTGCGCCACCGCAAGAAGATCGCCCTGCGCCTGATCGCGGTGATGATGTGTATGGAAGATCCAATCGATTTGCGAAATTCCAAGATCGCGCAGGTGCTCAAGAATCTTGCCCGACCCGAAATCAACGATCAATGCCCGTTCATTGCGGCGTATCAGGTAAACGTTGCAAGTGTCTTCCAACCGGAAAAGGTTGTCCGAGAGCTTGACCGGGCGTGCGTTCGTCCCGAAACCGGAACGGCCGATGCTCTTTGCACCGCCGTTTACAGCAGCAGCACCAGAAGCCGATGATTGGAGAAAGTTCCGCCGCGAAAATTCGCCCCGATCGTCGTCTTCCCAGTTGATCGACATTCAACTTATCCAAATTTAGGTCCGGCGAACGTAGCGCGCAGCGCCAGACACACGGCCCCATGCAGCAGGGAGTCGTCCGCAGACATACGCGCGGGACGCAATTTGGGGAGGGCGCGCGAACCCGAGCATTGACGGGTCAATGTCTGCTGAATCAAATTCCACACCTCGGTGATCCTGCCGGCTACCACTATCTCGGACGGATTGAACAGGTACCGGATGTTGGATACTCCCACCGACAGGTAATGCACGGTTTCCTCGAGGGCGCGACAAGCGCGTTTGTTTCCTCTTCTAGCGGACGAGAGCATTTTCTCGAATGCCTCTTCACTGAAGGTAGACGCGGGTTCGAGACGCTTGTACGTAGCATCGTTGCTCACGTACATCTCCCAGCAGCCATTGCGGCCGCACCGGCAAGGCAACCCATCTGATTCCACAATCATGTGTCCTACCTCGGCGGCAAAACGCGAATCGTGACCAAGGTAGATCTCACCGTTTATTACAACACCCGCCCCCACGCCATAGTCGCTGAGATTCAAAAAGATAAAGTCCGCGTTGCCGTCCCGATTCGATAACCAGAGCTCGGACAGCGCTCCTAAATTGCAATCGTTGTCGGCCAGAGCCGGAATGCCTAATGCGTCCTCGATCGCCCGGGTAACGGGGAAATGATTCAGCTCCGGATGCGTTGGCGTCCAGAGAATTTCGCCGGTACGCGCATCCACATGCCCCGGAACTGCGATACCCACACGCTCGTAACGATCGAACGTGTGCGCTCCGGCTTTGCAAAGTTTAGAAGCCGCCTGAGAGATGGCCGCAATCAGTTTCTTAGGCGAACTCGGGGTAGGGAAATAAAGGCTTTGCTGGATGACTCCGCTTAGCCCGGAGCAACCGATCTGCGAATAGGAGGGTCTGATATTCAAGCCCATTACCCGGCAATTCTCGTCATTCAACCGCAGATTCATCGGAACGCGTCCGCGTCCTCGCTGCTGAAGGTGGCGCTCTTCCAAGACAAGTTTCTGGTCCAGGAGTTCGTCGACAATATCGGAAACACTACTCCGGAAAACGCCGGTGATCCTCGCCAGGTCAGCCCGTGATATGGGCTGCCGTCTCCGGATCAGATCCAGCATGATCGCGCGGTTTACTTCGCGAACGCTCGATGGCGTTGCAGTGCGGATAGACTGCGAAGGCCGCTGGTGCGTTACTCTACTGAGCATCGGAGCGACTGCAAGTATATTCTCGCGAGGCTGAACTCGCGGCGATGCCGTCTTTTCTCCATAAAATCCGGGTCAGGAGAAGGCCAATTCCCGTACCGGCCAGATTGATGAAAACGTCCCGAATGGCAGGGTCGCGATCGGGAAAGAACGATTGCAGATATTCGCTGCAACATCCGACGATAAACCCGAACGAGAGGATCCGAAGGACCCTGCGTCTGGGACTTGCCATGGCTTGAAACAGCAGGCCCGCGAGTATGGCAAAAAGTGTAAGATGCAAGCCCTTGTCAGCGGCCAAATGAATAACGCCGAACGACGTACTATCCGTCGGAAGACTTGACATGAAGATCCCCGACAGAAAACTGAAGCCCGCCTCGCACCACCGCGACGCCGCGCTTGTGGATGACAAGAAGATGATGCCGATCCAAACGGCAACAGCTACCCACCAACTCCTCACTCGAACCGTTCCACAATGCCAGTGTCACACGGGCGTGTGCGTTCAAGTTCCGATTGCTGCGACACTTTGAAAGCGTATGGCGAAATTTCTTTATTGGCTGTTGCTATTGGTCCCGATCACGTTAGGTGTCCACCTGGCAATGCCTTCGGCACACATTCTGGTGTTCGCGTTGTCCGCGCTGTCCATGATCCCGCTCGCTCATCTCCTCAGCGAGGCGACGGAAAATCTTTCTTCTCGCGCCGGACCAACACTGGGGGCTCTTCTTGGTGTGACGTTCGGGAACGCAGGTGAACTCCTTATCGGCTTTTTCGCGCTTCGCGAGGGATTGCAGGATGTGGTCAAGGCGTCCATTACCGGGTCAATTCTGGTCAACCTTCTTTTGACCCTTGGCATCGCCATTGTCGCCGCGGGCAGCCGTAAAAAGACGCTGAAATTCAATGCGCTCGGAGCAAGAACCCAAGCAACCACGCTCGCGCTGGCCGCTGTTTCGCTTGCGCTTCCGGCGGCATATCACTGGCTGGGAGGTAATGTAGCTACCCGTCGCGAGGCCGATTTGAGTTTCGAGTTTGCCTTGGTTCTGATTGCGACATATGCTCTCAGCCTTCTTTTCACGTTGCGCACCCATCGGCAGCTTCTGGCGGCGCCGGACCGTCCGGCCGCCGAGTCCGAAGATAAGCCCTGGAGCACGAAGCGGTCAGTCGGGCTATTGCTCGCGAGCGCTGTACTCGTCGGCTGGATGAGCGAAGTACTGGTCGGTTCTGTGGAAGCGGCTTCACGGAGCTTAGGACTGACGGCGCTTTTCGTCGGATTGGTCATTGTGGCGATCGCGGGCAATGCGGCCGAATCGACCTCTGCCATTCGCGCCGCGGTGAAAGGGCAAATGGATCTTTGTGTGGGTATTGGGATTGGCAGCAGTATTCAGGTTGCGTTGTTTGTTGCGCCAGGACTGGTACTGATCAGTCATTTCATGGGGTCACGACCGATGGACCTTGTCTTCACACCGGCTGAGCTGGTCGCCCTGCTATTTACCATCATGATTACGGGCCAGATCGCGGGCGATGGAGATTCAAACTGGTTCGAAGGTGTTCAGCTCCTGGCTGTTTACTTCATGATGGGCGTCATGTTTTACTTTCTTCCCGGAGGATGAAACCTGAAGTCGGGGGAAGTGTCACATCTACCGGGAATATAAACGAAAGGTACACTGCGGTGAGTGAACTCTAATATGTATGTTGCGGAATCGGAGCGGGAATCGAGACTGAATGCGGAAGTGCCCGGGGAAACTCTGGCGCCTCCCAAACGCACGCGCTTGCTCTATGACCTCGTAGCCCCGTTGTACCCGATCTCAAGCCGCCTCTTTCACGCGCATGCGCACGCCAAGACCGTTGATATGTTGAACATCCGGAATGGCTCCTCCGTGCTCGAAGTGGCCATGGGCTCCGGGGAAATGTTTGACCGGTTGGTTCGTGCAAATCCGGGTGGGCAGACGATCGGTGTCGATTTTTCCGCTAACATGGCGGTTCAATCTCAAGCGAAAATCCGGCAGACTTACGTGGGCGCCAATGCCCATTGCCCTTGCACCGACGCCCGCCAGCTTCCGTTTCAGGACGCTTCGTTCGATGTGCTTGTTTGCTGTTATCTTTTCGAGTTGCTCAGCGAGGAGCACATGCTGGAAGCCATGGACGAGATGTGCCGCGTGTTGAAGCCGGGCGGCCGTCTCGGCCTAATCCTCGTAGCGCAGAACGCGTCGAGCTTCAATTTGCTCTATAACTTCTGTACATTCATCGCTCCGGCGTTCTGGGGTAGACAGGTGAGTTCCGTCATGCCGGAGCTCCTGGAATCGCGTGATTTCGAGATTGAAACCGCCACGAAAATACGCCAACTTTACTTTCATTCACGGATTTTGATCGCAAGAAAGCTGGTCTAAGCTTCGGGCTCATTGGGCGCAAGCGCTTCAACCGGCGGACGACGCCCATGTGATTCGATGGCCTTCAGGTCGGGTAGAAACGCCGTGAGCAATCCGATCAGCGGCAAGAACGAGCAGATTCGATAGACAAGCTGAATACCTGTGGCGTCTGCGAGTTTTCCAAGCAGTGCCGCGCCGATTCCTCCCATTCCGAACGCGAGACCGAAGAAAATCCCCGAGATCATTCCAACGCGGCCCGGCACCAGCTCTTGCGCGTAAACAAGAATGGCCGAAAAAGCTGAGGCAAGAATGACCCCAATCACAACGCTCAGTACGGCTGTCCAAAATAAATTCACGAAGGGCAAGGCCAAGGTGAACGGAAGCGCTCCGGCAATCGAGACCCAGATGACGTATTTGCGGCCGATGCGATCACCCACCGGGCCGCCGAGAATCGTGCCTGCCGCAACCGCGCCCAAAAACAGGAACAAATGTAATTGTGCGCTTTGGACGGAAACGTGAAACTTGGAGATCAGATAGAAAGTGTAGTAGTTCGTCAGGCTTGCCAGATAGAAGTATTTCGAGAAGATCAGGGCCACCAGGATTGCCAAAGAAAAATTTACTTTACTCTTTGAGAACACGGCGACGCTGGGTTTCTTGGTCTTTCCGCTTCCGGTCTGAACACGATTTCGATACCAGACGCCGATATTCGCGAGGATGATAATCGCGAGAATAGCGGCAATCGAGAACCATGCAATGCTCACCTGGCCGTGCGGAAGAACAATAAACGCGGCCAAAAGCGGCCCGACTGACGAACCCGCATTCCCGCCGACCTGAAAGAGAGACTGCGCCAACCCGTGCCGTCCTCCGGAGGCCATTCTTGCCACGCGGGATGACTCGGGGTGGAAGATCGATGACCCGAGCCCGACCATAGCTGCTGCCAGAAGCAGGACCGGATAGCTCCACGCAAACGCCAAAAAGACCAAGCCCACAAGCGAGATGCTCATCCCGATGGCCAGCGAGAACGGCCGCGGCTTCCGATCCGTATAAAAACCGACAACTGGCTGCAACAGCGAAGCCGTCACTTGGAAGGTGAGCGAGATCAGTCCGATCTGTCCAAAATCCAGGTGAAACGAGGTTTTCAGTATGGGATAAATCGCGGCGAGCAGCGACTGCAACAGATCATTTAAAAGATGACAGAAGGAGATTGCTGCAAGTACCGCGAACGCTGTTTTCTGAACAGATAATTGAGGACGTTCCGCTGGACCGTCCACGGTTGTTACGCCGACCGACACTTACTACCTTAGCCTCTTGGCGTCACATCCGATCTTTGCTCCTTTAAGTGCAGTAGCATGTGTGGCATGAGATTCGCGCCGCTGCTCGCCCTACTTGCTTCGAGCAGTCTTATCGCTCAGGGGAACAAGCATTGGTATGACCGTGCGGTGATTTACGAAATCTACCCTCGCAGCTTCCAAGACACGAACGGTGATGGTATTGGAGACCTGAATGGTGTGACGTCCCGACTGGACTATCTGAAAGGCCTGGGGATCGACGCAATCTGGATTACCCCGTTCTATCCATCTCCCAACCGCGACAACGGCTACGACGTCTCGGATTACTACGGCGTGCACGAGCGGCACGGGTCGCTAGGCGACTTCGTCAACTTCGTCCAGCACGCCGACGCCCTCGGCATCCGCGTCATCGTCGACCTGGTCGCCAACCACACGTCGATCGATTCCCCGTGGTTCCAGCAGGCACGGAAGGACCCGAAGTCGGAGTTCCGCGACTGGTACGTGTGGGCCGAC
>JBJMGJ010000340.1:0-10447 GCA_045807965.1 Bryobacteraceae bacterium
ATAGTATGCGTAAACAATCTCAAGAACGGCGGCCACAGGTGCGCCAATGACATTACCGAGTTGCGCAATGGTGCGACTAGCTTCCGACGGGAATCGGTTCAGATCCAGCACGGGTCTTCGAAGCAAGTCAGCCAGGCTGCTCTGCGGGTTGAACTGGTAAGGCAGATTAAACAACAAAATAAACCGTACGGTTTGTATTTCGAGGAAGTCTCGAGTGGATACACGACAACGGGACGCCAGGGATTGCAGGCATTTACGGTTGTGCCCCTCGTTGTCTATCGTGTGTTTGCTGACGGCCGGCCCGACGAACTGATCCGCGGCGTAGACATCGTTGGAACGCCGTTGGCCAGTTTCCAGAAGATCGTGGCGACATCGGACCGCCCGGAGGTATTCAACGGCTTTTGCGGCGCGGAGTCTGGTAGTGTTCCTGTTTCCGCCGTTTCGCCTGCCATCCTGGTCTCCGAAATCGAAACCCAGAAGAAACAAAACATACAGCGCAAGCTGCCTTTGCTCCCTCCGCCTGGAGAAGAGAAATGAGGCTGCGCTCTTCAGTTGCAGCCGGACTGGCCGCGCTCGCGACCTTGGTTGTCTATGCGGCTGATCTTCCGAAGCAGGTGTCGTCTGATGTGCAGATCCGCGCTATGCAGGATGAATTGGCGCGTTCGAAATCACTCACTCTTAGCAATCTGGACAAACCCTACTTCATTCAGTACACGACCAGCGATACGCGGGAATTCACCGCGACAGGGAGTCTGGGCGGCCTCATTGCGGCAACGACTGCCCATGTCCGGCAACCCAGGATCGAGGTTCGCGTTGGAGGATACGAATTCGACAATACAAACTCGGTCTATTCGGGCATGACCAATTTCGGGTTGTTCCCGCTGGACGATAATTACGCGGCAATGCGGTCGGTCCTATGGCTCACGACGGATTCCGTTTACAAGAATGCCGCGGACCAGATCAGCCGTAAACGGACCGCCCTCCATGAGATCGCGGACCCGGACAAAACACCGGATTTCGCGCCCGCCAAGCCCGTGCAAGTGATCGAGTCGACGCCTTCCCTCAAAATGGACGGACAGCTTTGGCAGGATCTGGTGCGAAAGCTTTCGGCCACCTTTGCGTCGCATGAATCGATTACGGCTTCACAAGTGCGATTTCGGACAATCTCATCGACCTATCGACTGGTGAACACGGAGGGAACCACGCTGCGTGTGCCACAGCAGTTATCGGACGTTAGTATCACGGCGAGTGCGCTGGCCCCGGACGGATCACGTGTATGGAACCATCGCTTTCTCACCGGGCTGATTCCTTCTCACCTTCCTGACTCCGAAGTCTTGCAGTCCATAGCTCGAAACACGGCGGAGGAAACGGAGCTGCTCTTGAAGGCTCCCAAAGGCGAGGAATACGCGGGACCAGTCCTGTTTGAGGGTGAAGCGGCTGCCCAGATGCTAGCGCAGGTTTTGACGGATGCCCTTCGTCTCCCTCGCAAACCGCTCGCTCCTCCCGGCTCTAACAGCCCCGCTGCGCAGATGATCGACAGCGTCTGGGCAACCCGGCTTAACTCCAAAGTAGTCCCCGAGTGGGTCAGCATGGTCGATGACCCCACGCAGGAGACTTTCGAGGGGGCCGCGCTCGCCGGCCGGTATCGCGTCGATGACGAAGGCGTACCCGTCGAACGCCTCGTTCTCGTCGATAAGGGTGTTCTGAAAGGTTTTCTGTTGAGCCGGCAACCGGTCCGAAAGTTTATTGGTTCGAATGGTCACGGCCGTTTGCCTGGTCGATTTGGAGGCGAAGAGGCGGTGATTGGAAACCTCTTTGTGGAGGCACAGGGCGGAGTTCCGGAAGAACAGCTAAGGCAGCGACTCATCGAAAGAGTGAACTCGGCGGGGCTGAAATACGGACTGATTGTCCGACGCCTGGATTTTCCTTCGACATCGAATTTCCAGGAATTGCAATCCTTCGCCCGCCAGATGCAGAAGAGCGGATTCAGTAGAACACTGAACGCTCCTCTGCTTGCTTACAAAGTCTACCCGAACGGACGGGAAGAGCTGGTTCGCAATCTGCGCTTCGGCGAGTTTAGCGCGAAGGATCTCCGGGACATCGCCGCCGTTTCGAACCGGCGTTACGTCTTGAACTACGTCACGAACGGAACCAGCCTGAACCTGGCTGACTCTGGTGGCGGCGCAACCACTTCTTCCGTCATTGCGCCCTCCATGCTGTTTGACAGCGTCGACCTCGCTCCTGCTGAGGACGACGCCGGACGGCTGCCTGCCGTGCCTCCGCCCACCTTCGTTACGCCGTAGCACCACATGCGGATTCTCAGCAGGGCGATCTTTCGCGAAGTATTTGCCAGCGCTCTTCTCGGCACACTGTTGTTCATCTTCGTCCTATTTCTCCGGACCATCGAACACCTGTCCGTTCTCTTGGTACGTGTCTCCGCGCCTCCCGCGATCATCGGCAGGCTGCTGCTTTATGCTTTGCCCGCGACCGTGCCGTTTGCACTTCCACTCGGCGTGCTGGTCGGGATCCTCGTCGGGCTGAGTAGAATGTCGGCTGATAATGAGATCGTCGCCATGCGAGCCGCCGGGGTCTCGAGCGCGACCATCGTTCGCCCCATACTCCTGCTTTCGTCTTTTGCGTTTGCGTTGACGGCGACCTCGTCTTTGTGGCTGACTCCGTTGTGTCTTCATCTTGAAACCATGGTGGCGCGCAATTTCGCGGCGGCACAATTGACCGGTGACATCGAATCGCGGATCTTCAACGAGCAGTTTCCGAACACCGTACTTTACGTCGATGATGTGACCGCCGTGGGCAAGCAAGTGACATGGCACAAGGTTTTCATTGCCGATACCACTCCGGCAAATGAACTCCAGCAGCAAGGAAAAAATCGCGGCGAGGGCCCGCGTATTATTGTTGCCCGCGAGGCGATTCCACATGCCGATGCCGCGAATAACCGCATCATCCTCGAAATGCGCGACGTGCGCAGTAGTGAAACCGATAGAGATGGTAAGGTCATTACCACTGCGGCGCCTGCTCAGCTCGAGGTCTTGCAGGCGCAAAAACAGGAAGAGCTGCAGCTAAACAAGTCTGTTCAGGAGATGGATACAGGGCCGCTCTACAAGAGGGTCTATCGGCCTCGGAAACCTTTGTCTCATGAAGCGTACGTTGACGCTGCTATCGAGCTGCATCAGCGCTTCGCACTCCCGCTTGCTTGCATCCTGCTTGGACTCATCGGGGTGCCGCTCGGCATATCTTCCCGAAAGGGTGGACGATCCGGGGCTTTCGTCATCACGATCCTGATCGCGTTTATTTACTACCTCAGCTTCATCACTCTGATCGGACTTGCGCGGAAAGGCAGCCTGCCCGTTCCGCTTGCGGTTTGGACGCCAGATGCGGTCTTCGCAGTCGTCGGCATAGTGTTGCTGTCGCGATTGGAGAAGCCAGGCGACACCGATGTTTTCCGATGGATGGTCGGACTCGTTACGCGTCTCTTTTCGATCAAGCGTACGACTCGCGTTCGGACAAACACCGCAAAGCCGCGGAGGAGTTACGGTCTGTTTCCGTTTAGGCCTCTGCTGATCGACGCTTACATAGTCAACAGTTTTCTCTTTTACTTCGGCGTGTTACTGACCTCGCTCCTCGCGCTGATTGAAGTATTCACATTTTTCGAACTTCTGGGCGACATGGTGAAAAACGACATCGACATGTCCACCATGCTCGATTACCTTTTTCACCTGGCGCCGAAACTGATTTACGATGTCACGCCGATCGGAATCCTGGTCTCATCTCTGATCTGTTTCGGGATACTGACTAAGCACAACGAAGTGACTGCCTTCAAGGCGGGCGGGGTTAGCCTGTATCGTTTGGCTGCGCCGGTCCTTGTGGTAAGCCTGTCCATCAGTGCGACATTGTTTGCCTTCGACCATTACTACATTCCGGAGGCCAACCGCCGGCAGGAACGGCTACGCGCCGAAATCAAGAAGAAGCCCGTGGCGACATACCTTCGTGCGGATCGCCAGTGGGTGTATGGGCAAGGCTCCCGGATCTATAACTACCATTTCCTGGACCCTAACAGCGCTGTCATGTCCCGGGTGAATGTTTACGAGTTGAATCCGAGCAATTTCCATCTGGTGAACCAGGTCTCCGCGCAACGGGCAACCTGGAACAGGGACACCGGAACCTGGACTTTTCAAAACGGAATGAGTAAAGAAGCCGGACGGCAGTTCGACAATTATCGTCAGTTCTTCGGCCAGACTGCTTCCTTCCCGCAGCTCACGGAGCCTCCTTCCTGGTTCTCAAAAGAAGAGAAGGAATACAAAGAGATGAATTTCCAGGAACTGGGGCGGTATATCAACGAACTAAAGGCAAGCGGCATGGAGACTACTCCGCTTCGTGTTCAGTATTACAAGAAATTCGCAGTGCCTCTTTTCGCGTTTATTATGGCCGTCCTCAGCATTCCTTTTGCTTTCCTGGCCGGCAATAAAGGCACAATGGCGGGCGTCGGAATCAGCTTTGCCATTGCGATCGCGTACTGGAGCGTCAATACTGTTTTCGAGCAAATCGGAGATCTCAACCAACTGCCCCCCGCGATGGCCGCTTGGTCGCCCGACGCAATCTTCCTACTTGCAGGGTTGTACCTGATGGCGAGGATGCGGACGTAGCTGTTGCCACCATTGTGGCGTTTTGAACTCAGTCCGTACCAATCTGAAGCAAAGTACCGGGACAGAAAACTTTTTAGGCGAAATCGCTGGCGATTGCACTAAACTCGCCGGAGGAGCTGCAGATTTATGCTCGGAAATCGCGAACTTTGTTTCTCTGTGTTTGCGGCCGTTATTGCTCTTTCGCCGATGGCCGCAAAAGCTGACCTGATCACGAACGGAAGTTTCGAAACCGGAACCTTTGTCAACGATGGAAACGCAACGATGACCTTCAATCCAGGCCTGACCGCCATGGCTGGCTGGACAGCGGTAGGCCGGGAGGTATCCTGGATCACTACTCCCAATCCCTGGGGTCTTTCCGCGCAAACTGGAATCTTCTTCCTCGATCTAACCGCCTACAACGCTGGCGCACCGTTTGGAGGCGTGACACAGACGGTAACCACGATTGTTGGAGAGCAATACGAGCTCGCGTTCTATCTGGGCAGTTACACGCAGCGCTGGGGCGGGCCGCCGGTTTCTATTCTTGCCTCCGCAGCCAGCACGAGCCAGACGTTCACGGTTTCGACGGCGAGTACTGCCTCTACTTGGGCGCCGTTTTCTCTCGTGTTTACCGCTACCTCGACCAACACCGCGGTTTCGCTTACGGGTGCTGCGGGAGTGGCTTATATCGGATTAGACAATGTCAGCGTAAACCCGGTCGGCGCGACGGCAGTTCCCGAGCCTGGACCGATTGCGTTGGTGACGGCGGGACTTGTACTGCTGGCGCTTGGCTTCCGGAAAGCTCAACTTCCGGCCCGCTAGCTAGACCGAAAAACATGTCCGCTATGGTGTGATGAGCTTATCAAATCGAGCGCGCCCTCAGACGATCATGCGCGCTCGGGCCTGTTGCCAAAGTTCCATGCACTCACACAGGCGTTCGTATTCGGTAGTGATTCCCCAATCAGCCTTCGTGTCGAGCGTCTGCCCACGGACCAGAAGGTCGGGTCTTCGAATGCTGGATGCAATGAGTGCAGCCTTAGCTCCTTCCCCATAACAGTTGAGGAGTTCTTCGACCCACCTGAGCGACCGTCTTTGCATGGCGGTAGCTGAGCACCCCTACCAGCAGACGCATTCTGCGACCATCACCTCGACGCGGAACAGGAGTTCGCCTCCGCCTTGGAGGAGGCACCGCTATCAAGGCGCAGCACGTCGTGCAACAGCCAGGCGCATGTGCTTTCCATCGCCGGCTGTGAACAGAAGCAATTGCGTGCGAATCAGCTCAAGTTCATCGCGTGACCAATTGCCCTTCATGATTCCCCCCGAGTGATGGTCCGACGCAAGCAAAATATGTCCTAGCTCATGCGCCATCACGGCCCCGAGAACGGCCGATAACGGCGCGTCGTATAGCATCGCGATCTGCGCGACATATGCGTGATTGATGTCGGCGAGTTTTCCATCGCCTTCGAAGGGATGCGCTAAGCCCATCGCGTCCTGGGCCCGATTGCCATTCTGGGTGGACAGGATTTGAATTTTGAACGTCAATGGGTCACCGGTATTCTTGCAGGGTTCCGATCCGTGGACCCAATCCACCAATCCCGCTGGGCAACCCGCCCAACGAACTCTGATGCCGGCAATCTTGAGTAGCCGTCCGGCCTCGCTCTCGGCCGTCGAGAGTTCCGCTTCAGCGATCGGCGCGATCTTGTAAACCAGGACGGTGACCTGGGGTGTGGCATTGGCCGAGGCTGCCAGCGTAATTGCCGGCTGAGAAAGAAGAATTGCCGAGAAAATTAGAGCCTTTGTATCCACTGCTTCCGCCTTTCGCGCGGCGAATGGGTTTGCCGCGCGTTGAACCAGGCGGGAATGGGAGAAAAAGCTCTAAACTTCGGAGGTAAATTCCATAGTTTTGCGTTAGAATTGGTCCGCGATGCACTCGACGACGTGCCGCGACATGACGGCTCTGCTGCGCCAGTGGACGCGCGGCGATCCGAGGGCCCTCGATCGGCTAATGCCTGTTCTTTACCAGGAACTGCGCCGCACGGCACGCGCTTACATGCGAGGCGAACACGCATCTAACACGCTCGAGACCGGGGCGCTGCTGAATGAGGCTTGGCTGCGGCTGACGCAGGTCCGCAAAATCGAGTGGCGCGACCGGAGCCACTTTTACGCCAGCGCCGCGCAGACGATGCGGCGCGTGCTGGTGGATCAGGCGCGCTCGCGCCGATACCTGAAACGTGGGGCGGGCGCGAGGCGTGTCCCGCTTACGGAACTTATGCTCCACAGCTCAGGCTGGGAGGTCGAAATACTCGACTTGGATGGGGCGCTGGGCGCGCTCGAGGAATTGGACCCCCGCAAAGCGCAAATGGTGGAGATGCGCTTTTTCGCGGGTTTGAGCGTCACCGAGACAGCGTCCGCGCTGGGCGTCTCAGAGCAAACGGTGCTGCGGGACTGGAATATATCCAAGGCCTGGCTCGCACGACACATGCGGAGCGCACATGCATGAAACGCAATGGCGCCGCGTTGAGGAACTTTATCATCTAACCCTTGAGCATTCCCCTGGTGAGCGCGCTGCTTTTCTGGATAATGAGTGCGCCGGCGACGTCGGCTTGAAACGCGAGGTGGAAACGCTCCTCGAAAGCGCGAACACCGTCCCTGAGTTCCTTCTTTGCCCGGATCGGCAGCCGGATCTTCGCCCCGGCACGATGCTCGGCCCTTACCGCCTTGCCGGCTGGGTCGGTTCCGGGGGAATGGGTGACGTTTGGAAGGCGCGCGACACGCGGCTTAACCGCGATGTAGCCATCAAGGTCGCAAAAGCCGAATTCACCGCGCGATTCGAGCGGGAGGCGCGCGCCGTAGCGGCCCTGAACCATCCACACATTTGCCAGATCTACGACGTAGGATCCAATTACCTTGTCATGGAGCTCGTCGATGGGCATCCGCTCAAAGGTCCGCTTCCACTCGGCAAGGCTGTGCCGCTTGCGATTCAGCTCGCCGATGCGCTGGATGCCGCGCACCAGAAGAGCGTTGTTCATCGCGATCTCAAGCCCGCCAATGTGATCGAGACGAGGTCTGGGGTAAAGGTGCTGGATTTCGGTCTGGCCAGACTGCAACCGGCAGAACCGTCCATCGCGGAGGATGAATCCGTTCTGGACGCGCCGGCAACACAGGAGGGCATCATCCTCGGCACTCCGCATTACATGGCGCCGGAACAGATCGAGGGGAAACCCGCCGACGCGCGCACCGACATCTTCGCATTCGGCTGTGTCTTTTATGAGATGCTCACCGGAAAGCGCGCCTTCAGCGGGGACAACACAGCTGCGATCCTTGCTGCGATTCTGGAGCGGCATTCACCTTCGATTGCGGAGATAGCACCCGCGTTGGACAGTGTGCTGAAGAAGTGCCTGGCAAAGGATCCGCAGCATCGTTGGCAAAATGCCGGCGACCTCAAAGCGGCGATCATCATTGCAGCCGAGAGTCAGCCGGCAGCGCCATCCACTCGCCGGCAGTGGATCGGCGCAACTGCTATTGGGGCGGCTGGGCTACTCGGGGGAAGCACATTCGCCTGGCTTCGCCGCCCTTCCCGCCCTGCGGATACGCTGCGGGTAGAGATCGACCCGCCAGCAGGCGCCCGCTTGTTGACACAGGCTTTCGGCTGCAATTTCGCCCTTTCACCGGACGGGAGGAACGTCGTTTACACGGCCTGGCAGGGGAGAAAGACCGCAGTTTGGGTACGACCCCTTAACGGAGCGCCGCCGCGAATGATTTCGGAAACGGGACCCACTAATTTCACTCATCCGTTCTGGTCACCAGACAGCCAATCTTTTGCATTCAACAGTGGGCTCAAAATAATGCGGGCCGATGCGGCTGGTGAAACGGTCTGGACCGTGTGCGACGTTCCGCAACCCAATGTGTTCCGCGGAGGCGCGTGGACTTTCGATGGACACATTGTGTATGCACTCGCGGAAGACGGTTTGTTTCGTGTATCCGCGTCCGGTGGAACATCGGTGCGATTGACAACACCTGACCGTTCCGTCGGCGAGCGCGGTCATACGCGGCCACAGTTGCTTCCGCGTGGCCGATTTCTTTATCTTGCCGCAGGTGATCTGCCGGCGAACTCGGCCATTTATGCAGCCCCGCTCGCGAGACCTTCTGAGCGTGTTCGGCTGACGAGCACACCGAGTGAAGCCCTGTACGCGCCAGGCGGTGATGGAAAGGACTACGTCATCTGGCAACGGGACGGCACATTGGTAGCGCAGGAGTTCGACACCGCATCGCTCATGCTGCGCGGAGAGGCTCACCTGATCGCAAGCCCCGTTGCGACCACGAGCCGTCAAGAAACCATGGCTACTGTTTCCTCGAACGGCTTACTGCTTTACAGTGCTGTGAACGGCCTGAGCAGCCAGTTAACGTGGGTGGACCGCGAGGGCAGATCTGCTGGTGTCCTGGGCGAAGCGGGCGAATACTTCACCTTTCGCATTTCGCCAGATGGCCGGCGTATTGCCGCGGGACGCACCCGATTGGATGGCGATAACGAACTTTGGATAGTGGAATCGCCGCGCGGCACTCCGGTCCGAGTTGGAAACATCGCCAATCCCAGTCTATGTATTTGGTCGCCGGATGGCCGGGCCGTAGTCTACACTGATGTTCGGACACACACCCTCGTGCGGCAGGATCTATCCGGAACCGATGAGGTGCGGCAACTCACGCAAACTTCCCCGTACTTACAGATGCCGAGTGACTGGTCAATGGACGGCCGCTTCATTCTCTATATGGAATGGACTCCGGGCGAATCGTTGAATCTCATGGTGATGGAGATCGGGCCCGATGGCGGAGTGGCTGGAATTAGACCCTGGCTGGCGACGCCGTTCACGGAAACGGACGCAGTTTTCATTCCTCGGGCGCCGGCGCGCTGGGTAGCATACACGTCCATTGAGTCGGGCCGCCTTGAAACCTATATCGACTCGTTCCCCGAGCGCAAAAGGAAAATCCGCATCTCGACTGATGGCGGCCGGTTTCCGCGCTGGGGAAGTGGCGGACGCGAGCTGTTTTTCATGTCTCAGGATTACAAGCTGATGGTTGTGGACGTGAACGCGACATCTGATTCCATCAGCGCCTCGGCACCACGCGAGTTGTTCCCGCTGCGCATCGTTGAGAACGCGTTCCCGCCATACGATGTCACACGCGACGGGCAGCATTTCCTCGTGCGCGCTGCGACGCCAACACCGGACCCATTGACGCTGATCACTAACTGGCCCGCGCTGCTCGCTAAGCAACGCTAACCAGCATCTGCAAACTCGTAATCCCGTTGATTTGTGAGTTTCTGACGCCTCACCAAGCAGACCACAGCCCGGATCGCTCCGCTCTAGTCTTCTGTATCCGAAGTAGCTTGGCTGCTGAGAGTCACGGACAGATGTTGGAGTAGATGAGTATTCCGGCTGCCGCGCGACTGGTATTGTCAGAAGCTGACAAGAAGCAGTTGATGCGAATTGGTCGTCATCGCAGTACACCGCGAGGCATCGTTTTACGGTTCGAGATCGTTCGCGCCGCGGCAGAAGGGATGGCGAATCGTGCCATTGCGCGTAAATTGCCACGTCGCTGCCGACCGTCCTGTTGTGGCGGAAGCGCTATGAGGCCGAACGGGAAGCCGCGATTGTGTACCGGGTATGGACCAAGCATAAGCTGCAGCCGCATCGCGTCGAGAGCTTCAAGTGCAGCAACGATCCGCAGTTCGCGCTGAAGGTCCGCGACATTGTAGGACTATATCTGAACCCGCCGGACGGGGCGATGGTGCTCAGCGTGGATGAGAAGAGTCA
>JBJMGJ010000341.1:0-4618 GCA_045807965.1 Bryobacteraceae bacterium
AGTTCGCGACGGCGCAGCAGCCGAGTCAGAAATACAAAGATCCTGCGCTTTCTCCGGAAGAGCGAGCCGCGGATCTGGTCGCACAGATGACCCTGGACGAGAAAGCGGCGCAAATGCAGAACTCCGCGCCCGCCATTCCCCGGCTGGGGATCCCGGCTTACGACTGGTGGAACGAAGCGCTGCACGGGGTCGCCCGGGCCGGTTTGGCTACCGTGTTCCCGCAGGCGATCGGGCTGGCTGCTACATGGGATACAGATCTGGAATCAAGGGTCGCTGATGCGATCTCAACGGAAGCCCGCGCCAAATACAACGACGCGCAGGCACACGATAACCATGGTCGCTATTACGGACTTACCTTCTGGTCGCCGAACATTAACATCTTCCGGGACCCGCGCTGGGGCCGCGGACAGGAGACCTTCGGGGAAGACCCATATCTCACATCGCGCATTGCCATAGCGTTTATCAAGGCGATGCAAGGGAATGACCCGCACTACTTCAAGACGGTCGCGACTTCGAAGCATTTCGCGGTACACAGCGGTCCCGAAACGACGCGCCACCACTTCGATGCCCAGGTGAGCGAAGACGACATAGACAACACCTATCTCTACGCCTTCAAAGCAACACTGACCGAAGGCGGTGCCGACTCGGTCATGTGCGCGTACAACCGCGTCAACGGCTCGCCGGCATGCTCGAGTGATTTCCTGTTGAAAGACAAGCTCCGGAGCGCCTGGAATTTCAAGGGCTACGTCGTGAGCGACTGCGATTCCATCGACGACATCTGGCGCGGTCACCATACCGCGTCTTCCGCGGCGGAGGCCTCGGCAATGGCGGTGAAAGCCGGGACTGATCTGGACTGTGGTCGAACCTACCGGACGCTGCCCGAAGCCGTTCGCGGCGGACTCATCTCGGAGAAGCAGATCGATGAATCTGTTCAACGGCTGTTTGTCGCCCGTATTCGGCTGGGAATGTTCGATCCTCCGGAGCGGGTGCCGTTCTCGAAGATCCCGATGAGTGAGGTTCAGTCGGCCGCTCACCAGAAGATTTCGCTCGAAGCGGCAGAAAAATCCATCACGCTATTAAAGAACGATGGAGGGTTGCTGCCGTTCCGCAAGGTTCCTAAACGGATCGCCGTGCTGGGCCCAAGCGCAGACGATCCGGACGCCCTGCTCGCGAACTACAACGGCATTCCGGCGCACATCATCACGCCGCTTGAAGGCATCCAGCAGACTTTAGGGAAAAAGGCACAGATACGTTTCGCGCTGGGCGCCACTTATGTCGAATCGTCAACGGCCCTCGTTCCTCAAAACGTCCTTCGGCCGAAGCCCGGCTCGAACCAGCACGGGCTCACTGCCGAGTACTTCGCTGATAACAACCTCGCCGGCACGCCGGTTCTCTCGCGAACAGAGAATCGCGGGTACTTCCTCTGGGACATGCAGGAACCGGCGATCGTGAAATCCGTTCCAAGGCAGAGTTTCTCCGCGCGTTGGACCGGTACGGTTGAGGTGAATCAGGCGGGCGACTACCAGTTCGGGGTGCTCCGTGCGGAGTGCCACAGCTGCGGGCGAGTCGATTCCGCGAAGCTTTACGTGGACGATCAGATGCAAGTGGATGATGGCGACCAGGCGCGGGACCAGATGTATCCGAAGACCGCCACCGTGCATTTGGAACCCGGCAAGCCGCATGCAATCCGCTTGGAATACCGATCGAGCAAAGGCGGCGGTGGTGTTCAACTGGTTTGGAAACCGCCCGCCGAAGCGGCCCTCGCCGACGCCGTGGAAGCGGCAAAGCAAGCGGATGCGGCCATCGTTTGCATCGGCTTGAACGCTCATCTCGAAGGCGAGGAATCCAAAGTTCAGGTTCCGGGCTTTAGCGGGGGCGATCGCACCGACATCAATCTTCCGAACCCTCAGGAGAAACTGCTGAAAGCCGTGCTGGACACGGGCAAGCCGACGGTGGTTGTGCTCGTAAACGGGAGCGCTTTGGCGGTGAAAACGGCTAAAGACCGCGCGGCGGCGATTCTCGAAGCCTGGTACCCCGGACAAGAGGGCGGCACAGCCATCGCGAACACACTCGTGGGGACCAACAACCCCGCGGGCCGTCTACCCGTGACATTCTACGAGTCTGTCGATCAACTTCCCGCATTCGACGATTATTCGATGAAAGGAAGGACTTATCGCTTCTTCACTGGTACGCCGCTCTACCCCTTCGGATACGGCTTGAGTTACTCCGATTTCCGCTACTCGGATCTTTCGGTAAAGGCCGGTTCGTCGAATTATGACGTGAGCGCCACCGTTCAGAACAATGCCAAGTACGACGGGGATGAAGTCGTCCAGCTCTATTTGAGCGGTGCCGACGGCAAGGAACCGTTGCTACGTGGTTTCCAGCGGGTTCACCTGCGGCATGGGGAAAAGAAGCCGGTACACTTTAGCGTGGATATGGCGGACGCGCGAAATAAGGGCTTTGTTAGTGTGGGCGGCGGACAACCGGTGCGGACGTGGACCGGGGACCATTTCGCTCAGGGAAAGCTCGGTCAGTAAGAACTGTGGGGAAGAGCGTTCTTGATTTGACTGGCCGGGTCGCCGTCGTTTTTGGCGGCACATCGGGGCTGGGAAAAAGCATCACCATTGGACTAGCGAAACACGGAGCGCATGTGGTACCCGGCGGCAGGCGGGCTGACTTGCTCGACGCCGCATGCGGGGAAATCGAAGCGCTCGGGCGTCGAACGCTGCGTCAAGCGGTCGATGTTACCGATCGGTCGTCTATCATCCAATTCAGGGATCGCGTTCTCGCAGATCTTGACCGGATCGACGTCCTGGTCAATGCGGCAGGAACAACCTTCCGGAAGCCAACGGTAGACGTAAAGGACACCGAGTGGGACGGGCTCTTCCGTGTGAATCTGACCGGGCTGCTATACACGTGCCAGGAGTTCTATCAACCCTTAAAGGACAGCGGCGCAGGGCGGATCATCAATATCGCCTCGCTCGGGTCTTTTCTGGCTTTTCATGAAGTAGCCGCATACTGCGCGACGAAAGCGGGCGTTCTCTCGCTTACAAAAAGCCTTGCCTGCGAATGGGCGCGTGACCGCATTTCCGTCAACGCCATTGCGCCGGGAGTCTTCCCAACGGAGTTGAATTCGCACCTACTTCGGGGCACCAAGCGCGGAGAAGAGATTCTTTTGCGCACGCCGATGGGCAGGTTTGGCGAGCCGCACGAAGTGGTTGGTGCCGCCGTACTTCTCGCTTCCGATGGCGCCAGCTTTATTACAGGCCATTGTCTTGCGGTTGATGGCGGTTATCTCGCGTCCGGGGTCAACTCCTGAGGCGAACCCTCGCCCAGCATGAGAACGATCGTAAACTAATCAACACACTTGGTGTCAGGGATCCTACTGATTCGCGGAACAAATGCTATTCCGAGAGATAATGCGAAGGACCGGCTTTGATACGCTGATTCCTGCCCTAGATTAGCCGCAACCGAATTGATGGAACGGAAAACCAACGGAACACGTGCAACGCAAACACCTTCTATTCAGAGTCTTGACCGTGGATTGACCATTCTTGAGGCGGTAGCCCGCTCGAGTGGGCCAGTGTCCCTAGGCGAGTTGACCGGGCTTTTAGATATCGACCGAAGTAGTGTATTCCGACTCGCCAGCACTCTCAAGCGGAGGGGTTTTCTCGCCTATCCCGCCGGTCGGAAAGACTTCATCCTGGGTCCTTCGTTGTGGCGACTCTCGCACAAATACAATTGGGGAAACATGCTAATTAAGGTCTCTCACGAGCTACTGAAACAGCTGGCGCAAGAGACCCACGAAACGGCGCAACTCGCCGTGCGAGAAGGCAACCGCGCGGTTTTTATCGATTCCGCCGTTTCGAACCAGGTCATTACGATTTCCGGCCGACTCGGCGAGTTAACCCCGCTACACTGCACGGCTCACGGCAAGGCCTTGATTGGCGACTACAACGCCAACGAATTGGAGGCGGCTTTTGGCAAGCATCCTCTTGAGGCATTCACGAAAAACACGGTCACCTCCCTGAAACAGCTCGACGCGATTTGCAAAGAGACCAGAAACCGGGGGTTTGCCACCGATAACGAAGAGTACGTGGAAGGAATCCGGTGCGTGGCCGCTCCTGTGCGCGCGGAAGACGGGCAGGTTATCGGCGCCATCGGCATCTCAGCTCCTTTGGCTCGCTTTCCCGAGGATCGATTCGCGGTCTCCGGCAAGCAAGTCGCCAGGGTGGCTGAGGAGATCTCCAGCCTCCTGAACTACCAGCATCAAGAGGATTTATCTACGCAACTCGGATGAGAACGCTGGTCATTGGCGGGACCGGTCATATCGGGACATATCTGACGCCGCGGCTGGTTGAGGCGGGTCACTCGGTCGTCAACGTCAGCAGAGCACAGCGCAGTCCGTACAGCTCGCATCCGGCCTGGTCGGACGTCGAGCAGATCACCGCCGATCGGGCTGCGGAGGAGACTGCGGGATCGTTCGGACGGCTGATCCTGAGCACCAAGCCTGACACGGTCATCGATCTCACCTGCTACACCCTCGAGAGCGCCCGGCATCTCGTCGAAGCCTTACGCGGACAGATCGGCCACTTTCTCCATTGCGGCACGATCTGGG
>JBJMGJ010000342.1:0-9406 GCA_045807965.1 Bryobacteraceae bacterium
ATAATCTGAGCAGCGACAAAGAGAACTCCTACTTCACTGATGGCGTGCAGGACGAGATCCTCACTCACCTGGCCAAGATTGCGGACTTAAAAGTGATCAGCCGCACCTCGGTGATGCAGTACAAGAGCGGCGCCGCGCGCAATCTGCGCAAGATCGGGGAGGAGTTAGGCGTTGCCAGGGTGGTGGAAGGCAGTGTGCAACGCGCGGCCAACAAAGTGCGGGTGAACGCGCAATTGATCGATGCCCGGAGCGATGCGCACCTGTGGGCGCAAACCTATGATCGTGAACTGGCCGATGTGTTCGCTATTCAAAGCGAGATTGCCAAGGCGATTGCCGACCAGTTGCAGGCGAAGCTCTCACCGGCCGAGAAGAACGCGATCGAAGAACGCCCGACCGCCGACATCGCCGCCTTTGACCTCTACAGCCGGGGCAAGACCCTGCTCCTGACTCCCGGCACTGGCGCAGGCATCGAGATCAAATTGCGCGAAGGAATCAAGCTTCTTGAAAGCGCCATTGCCCGGGACCCGACGTTCCACGCAGCATTTTGCCAGGTCGTCTTCGGCAATGATCGGTTGTATGCGGCCGGAATCGATCATACTCCGGAACGTCGCGCCGCCGCGGAGGCGGCGTTGCGCATCGCGGAGCAGCTCAAGCCTGATTCTCCCGAAACGCATTTGGCCCGGGCCAACCATCTCTATACCGCGCTGCGCGATTACGAAGGAGCGCAGGCGCAACTGGATATAGCTGCGGCCGGTTTGCCTAACGATTCCAGAATACCTGCGCTCAAGGGTTATATCGCGAGACGAAAGGGTAAAGCCGAAGAAGGATTACGCCTGCTGAAACAAGCGATCACGTTGGATCCGCGCAACGATGTCCTCCTCGTCCAGATTGCCTCGAGTTACCAAGGGCTTCGCCAGTATGCTGACGAAGCAACAACGTATGATCGCGCGTTGCAGATCAAGCCGGATGATCTCCAGGTCCGCATCTACCGCACCCAAGTTGACTGGTATGGGCATGCCGATCCCGACCCGATGTGTCGGCTGGTCGAGGAAGTGCGGTCGAAGACGCCGGCTGCGGTGTCCGACGTGGCGGATAACTGGTTTCAGTGCGCTTTATCGAAGCACGACTGGGCGGGCGCCGAGCAGGCGCTGGCCGCATTAGGCGACAATCCCTCCTTGGCCGACCAGGCGCTTCAATTCAGCCGCCAATTTGGGGAAGGTCTCCTTGCCCGCGCCATCCATGATGACGCTCGGGCGCGCCGGGCATTTACCGCTGCACGGGTTGAGCAGGAGCAGTTGGTGCAGAAGCAGAAGGACTACGGACCACCCCTTTGTGCGCTGGGATTAATCGACGCGGCGCTGGGGAACAAGGAAGCGGCCTTGCAAGAGGGCCGGCGGGCCATGGAGCTTCTGCCACGCGAAAAAGATGCCACTAATGGCGAAGTGCTCTTCGGCTGGTTTGCTGTTATCGCGGCCTGGGCAGGTGAAAAGGATTTGGCGTTACGGCAGTTGAACGAGGCCATTCCGCTCCCCGGAGCGATCCATCTCACCAGCTACGGCGTGCTCAAGCTGATGCCCTTCTGGGACCCGCTCCGCGGCGATCCGCGCTTCGAGAAAATCGTCGCTGATCTTGCGCCGAAGAACTAATAACCCGTCCTTTGTGCGAGCCACGGCACCTGACTGAAGGTGGATCGACTGCTCCGTCGGGCGATGCTAAAATCAATGGCGTCGCTAGCGCCTCACTTAGAGCAGCTTCCCTGCTTCTGTTCTACCATCGCCCAGCCGGAGCGGCCGATCCACCGTCCCGCGCCTAATTGGGCAGCGCGGGTCGTGCGGGGCGTCGGTTTCAATGCCAGTCCGGCTCGGACCGTCTCGCCGCAACAACATTTAAAGTTCGCGAAAGCGGGACGCTTCCGCCCACCCCCGGAGACGGCGTGCTCCCCGGATGAGGGGCGCCGACCTTGCGAGGGGGCATTGTCGATCTTATAATATAATGAGTTGCCGTTTTAGGGCGGCGACACCTCGAAATTCCTCAGAAAGGACCCACATGAGCACCCTTGCCGAGCCGGAGAAGAAATTAAGTATCGCTGAAAGGCTGAAGGCGGAGCACCAGCCCCAGGAAGATTTTCTGCCGCTACAGGGGACCGATTACGTTGAGTTCTACGTCGGCAATGCCAAACAGGCGGCACATTTTTACAAGACCGCGTTTGGCTTCCAGAGCCTCGCGTATTCCGGCCCGGAAACCGGCGTAAAGGATCGGGCCAGTTACGTCGTTCGACAGAACAAGCTCACCTTGATGTTAACCACGCCGTTACGCGCCCAGAACGAGATCGCGGATCACATTTACAAGCATGGCGACGGCGTGAAAGTGCTCGCATTGCGCATTGATGACGCCAAATCCGCATGGGAGGAGACGACCAAGCGCGGCGGCAAAAGTTATCTGAAGCCGACGACGTTAAAGGATAACGACGGCGAGGTGGTAATGAGCGGCATCCACACCTACGGGGAGGTGGTTCATCTGTTCATCGAGCGCAAAAATTATCGGGGCACGTTCATGCCGGGCTTCCGCAAATGGGAAACCAAGTACAATCCGCCGTCGACTGGTCTGCAATACGTCGATCACTGCGTAGGCAACGTCGGTTGGAACCAGATGAATCCGTGGGTGAAGTTTTATGAGGATGTGATGGGGTTCCGAAACATTCTGACTTTCGACGACAAGGATATTTCAACCGAATACTCCGCGCTGATGAGCAAGGTCATGAGCAACGGCAATGGGTTCGTGAAGTTCCCGATTAACGAGCCGGCGGAAGGCAAGAAGAAATCACAGGTTGAGGAATATCTTGATTTCTACGACGGCGAAGGCGTTCAGCACGTCGCCATGGCGACGAACAACATCATCGAAACCGTCACCGATCTACAGAATCGCGGGGTGGAATTCCTACAGGTGCCGTCGAGCTACTACGACACGTTGCTCGATCGGGTGGGACATATCGACGAAGAACTCAACGCCTTGCAGAAGTTAGGCATTTTGGTCGACCGGGATGAAGAAGGTTATCTGCTTCAGATTTTCACCAAGCCGGTCGAAGACAGGCCGACGTTGTTTTTCGAAATCATTCAGCGGAAAGGCGCCAAGAGTTTCGGGAAAGGAAATTTCAAAGCTCTGTTCGAGGCGATTGAGCGGGAGCAGGCCGAACGAGGAAATCTGTAGATGGAAAATGCAAGGGCCGGCAAGCGATGCGCTTGCCCTACAATAATGAGGACAAGATCAAGAAGATGTTTGTAGGGCGGGCGCTCCGCCTGCCAGCCATTAGTCGTTAAAGGAGGAGAATAGGAATGCCGTTTTATCACAAGCTCGGCCAAATACCGAGGAAGCATCATATCTGGTTTCATCGCAATGGCTCAGGTCCGGGTTACAAGGGCGAGGGCATCGCCTATGAGCACGTGATCACAACTGAGGGTTTCAATGAGGCTTTCTCGATCATGTATCATCTGCGGCCGCCGACTCGCGTGCGCAGCGTCAAATTGTTGAAGTGCGAGGAACTGAAAAAGGCGGCCGATAGTCCGCTGCGGCACCACCATTTCAAGACCGCCGAGATTCCGCGGCGAGGTGATCTTTACACCGGCCGCATACCGATCCTGTTCAATGAAGACATGACGGCGTATCGGTTGCGCCCGGCGAAAACCTACGGCGACTTTGAGTATTTCCGGAACGGCGGCGCGGACGAGATCATCTTCGTGTTCAAGGGCAGCGGTACTGTCGAGAGTCTTTTTGGAAACCTGCGATATCGCGCGGAAGATTATATCGTTATACCTCGCGGCATCACTTACCGGATGGTTCCTGACAAAGTTGAGGAAGAAGACTACCTGATTCTGGAATCAAGCGGACCGGTTCGGATTCCGAAACGTTATCTGAATGGCGAAGGACAGATTCGAATGGGTTCGCCGTACTCGGAGCGAGATCTTCATGGGCCCACTGAGCTGAATCCGATCGACAAGGAAGGGGACGTCGAGATTCTGGTGAAAGACGGTCCGCGGTTGACCTGTGTGACTATGGCCCACCATCCGTTCGATGTGGTGGGTTGGGATGGCTGCGTCTACCCTTTCACATTCAATGCGCAGGACTTTGAACCAATCACTGGAACCGTGCATCAACCGCCTCCGATTCATCAAACATTTGAGATTCGCGGTTATGTCGTTTGCACCTTCGCGCCACGGCTGTTGGATACGCATCCGGAGGCGGTGAAGATTCCCTGGGTTCACGACAATGTCGAAGCAGACGAAGTCTTGTTTTATGTGCGTGGCAACTTCGGTTCACGTCGGGGAATCGAACCGGCGTCGATCACTTTGCATCCACGCGGCATTCCACACGGCCCACATCCCGGGACCATAATGGCCAGCAAAGATGCCCAACGCACGGAAGAACTGGCGGTTATGTTTGATACGCAGCATACCCTCGAACTAACCGAACAAGCCGTCGCACTCGACGATCCGAAATACCCGGAAAGCTGGCTGGACTAACAATGGCTACGTCCAATGGCAACCACGAAACCGAGCTTGAGGCCGCCGAACGGCGGATCCGGCAGATACCGCGCTGCGGCGCCGCGCGTGTGGCCAGTATGGAGCAGTCTTTTCTCGGACTGCTCGAAGCAATCGGCGAAGATCCGGAGCGAGAAGGTTTATTAAAGACGCCCTCTCGTGCAGCGCGTGCGTTCGAGTTTCTGACTGCGGGATATCGTCAATCACTCGACGAACTCGTTAACGAGGCGATTTTCGAGTCTGAAGCGAGCGAGATCGTTCTGGTGAAAGACATTGAGCTCTACTCCATGTGTGAGCATCACCTGTTGCCGTTCACCGGCAAGGCGCATGTCGCATACATCCCGGATGGCAAAGTGATCGGCTTATCCAAGACAGCGCGGATCGTCGACATGTTCGCTCGCAGATTGCAAATTCAGGAGAACCTGACGATGCAAATTGCCGACGCGCTCATGCAGACGCTGCATCCGCGCGGAGTCGGTGTGGTAATCGATGCCAATCATCTCTGCATGTTGATGCGTGGTGTTGAGAAGCAGAACTCGGTCATGACTACTTCTTGTCTGCTCGGCGTCTTCAAAGAAGACGCCCGCACCCGCTCGGAGTTCCTGTCGCTCCTTAGGGAATAGGTGGTCGTCTGCACCTCGAGCGACAAGTGCTGTCGTGTGCGATTGCTCTTCGGCGCTACCAGTGCGGCATCGTCACAACCCGGTCATCCCGAGCGACAGTCGAGGGACCTCACCTACCCGCGGAACGTCTAGCACGCTTAATGTGAGCTGAATGAGGCGAGACGTAGTATAGCTCCGCCAGGTCCCAGCTCACTGGGCTACTTTGCCCAATGCGCTGGGAGGCGTAAATTTCTCCAATGCTTCTCACCGTCAGTAAGCGAGTTGAGTTCTCCGCGTCGCGCCGCCTCTACGTGCCGGATTGGACGGAGTCTGAAAATCTAATCGCGTTCGGTCCGGAAAGCGCCGCTACCTACGGCAGCGGCCGCAACTACGTCGTGTATTTCATCTTTTCTGGCACGGTCGATCCGGTGACCGGGATGCTGATCAACATCAGTGAGATCAAACGTCGAGCCGGCCGCATCGTCGACGATGAGTACGACCACAAATTTCTAAATCAGGATAACGAAGCGTTCCGGAAGCTGCCGCCGACCGCGGAAAATATTGCCCGAAACCTTCTTCAGCAGGTGCAGCCGTTATTTGCGAAGGGTGATGCGCAGCTCGTTGCGGTTCATTTGCGAGAAGCTCCGGGTCGCGCGGCCACCGCATATGCAGATGGCACGTGCGATACTCACTATTGGTTCGAATTCTCAGCCGCGCGTCGCACCATGTCGCCGCAGTTAAGCGCTGACGAGAATGCCCGCGTATTCGGTGCTGCCGCTGGCATTCATGGACATAATTACCGCGCGCGCCTGACATTCCGACACGAGAATTTCTCGGGTGATGGAACCGCGGTTCGATTCGATGATCTCGACCATTGTATTCACTCGTTGCGAAGCGAACTGGATCATCGCTATTTGAATGAAGACGTTGCCGCTCTGCGAGACCGCCCGCTAACCACCGAAAGCCTGGCGGAATACATTTACGAGCGTACGAATGCGCGAATTCCGCTCCATCGGGTGCGGCTTCACGAGCGTGATGATTTCTTCGCGGAGGTGTTCGAAGACGAGAGTATGTTTGTGGGTATGCGAGTCCCTTTCAATGCTGCTCACCGGCTGCATGTGCGTTCGTTTTCCAGCGAACAGAACACGGAACTCTTCGGCAAATGCAACAATCCGGCAGGGCACGGTCATCACTATGTGACGGAAGCGACAATTGGTGGAGTGTACGACAAACGCACCGGCACGCTGGCTGACTTCGTGAAGCTACAGCAGGCGATGACGAAAACCTTGAACGAGTGGAACGATCATCACTTGGATTTTGAAACCACTGAATTTCGCGAAACTCCATCCACTGGTGAAAACATTGTGCGGACTCTCTGGGGAAAATTGGACAGGGAACTGGATCACCGGCTGGCACGCTTGCGCGTGTGGGAGACGAGAAACAATCGGTTCACGCTTAGGCGGACTGTTTAGAAACTTAGCGCCAGCCGCTGATGTGCGGGCGCGTTGATAGAAGGGATAGCGCCGACTGGCGCTCATTTTCTTCGCAGCCTTGGCGGGATAAGGTTTAACATCGTGCCCGGAGGTCACGCTCCACTTTTCCGTCATGAGGTGGGAACGTGATTTCATTCGTTCGCTCCGGCTCACTTCCCGGCTGCCATCGCCGCCTTGACCGTCCATGTCGCGACGTCCCGGCGTCGCTCCATTCCGAGCGCGTTGCCAGCCCGCGGCTGCGTGCCAGCTCATCAGCACTTCCCGATCGAAAAGATTGGCTGGCTCACTGCTGCGCGCGTATAAGACGGAACCATGTCCAAACACCTCGTTGCCATCGTTGCCGTTCTCGTCAGCTTGTCGTCCCTCACTGCGTTTTGCGCGTCGGTCGACACCCCTGAGACTCGTCGGAAAGAAGCCGAACGTTACCTCCAGGCGACGCCACCGAAAGCGATGTTCGAAGACATGGCGGACAAAATGGCTGCCAATGTGCCGGCAGATCAGCGAGAGCAGTTCAAGCAGATGATGACTTCGAATCTCGATATCGTCGCCCTAACTAAGGCAATGACGGACGCAATGGTGAAGCATTTCACGACCGAAGAGCTGAAAGCTCTGGCCGATTTCTATGGTTCACCGGTCGGAAAATCGGCGATGCACAAGTTCGGCGCCTACATGGCCGACATTATGCCGGCGATCCAAAGCGAGATGATGAAGGCGCAGTCAAAAGCCGGAGAAGGCGCGAACAAGCCATAACGAACCGTCGGCTAAGGTTGGACTTTGTCAGTCCGGCATGAAACGCATACTCATCACCGGCGCCAGCCGCGGAATTGGCCGCGCGATCACCGAAAAATTGGCGGCCGCCGATGTCGAACTCCTTTTGCATGGCCGCGATAACGTGGCGCTGGCGGAAGTTTGCCGCTCGGTCGAATCGCGCAGCGGAAAGGTTGTAAAGCTCTCCTACGATCTGGCTACGAAGGATGGTGTGTCACGTCTAATCGAGGCGGTTGGGGATGCGCCATTGACCTTGCTCATCAACAATGCCGGAATTGCGGTCGTTAAGCCTTATACCGAAATCACCGAGATCGAATGGGAGCAGACGCTCGGGGTGAACGTCACGGCTCCGTTCATGCTGATTCAACATTTCGCGCCGCGGATGAAGCCCGGTTCATGCATCGTCAACATGTTGTCCATCGCTGCAAAAACCGGGTTCGCCGGCTGGAGCGCCTATTGCATGAGTAAATTCGCGCTCGAGGGCTTTTCGCAATCCATTCGTGAAGAGCTGCGAGTTCATAAAGTCCGGGTGATCAACGTGTATCCGGCGGCGACTGACACAGAAATCTGGAGAAATGTGGAAGGCGAATGGCCTCGCGAGAAGATGATGTCGGCTGAAGACGTCGCTTCAGCTGTTGCTTATGCCGTCTCCCAACCGGAACAGGTCCTGGTCGAAAACATTACGCTGGGAGCGGTGAGCGGGAATTTGTAGAGGGATCCGGCGTTCACAGAGCGCGTATCTATTTAACATCTTCTTCGGTCAAACCAGTTTTCGCCAATTGGCCGGTTAGCAGCACTCAGAACATAGCTATGTCATCCCGAGCGCAGTCGAGGGACCCCTCAGATGCGGAATGCGTCACGCAAGTGGGTGAGGTCCTTCGACTGCGCTCAGGATGACATCCTTTTCGTGTTGGTTTCCCTGCACGCGCGCGCGGTAGACAGGGTTGCACAAACGATTGTCTAAGCGCCGTTGCCGCGCATCATTGTAGGCCACGGCAGCGCGTCCTCACTTCCATAACACTGGCTCCAACCTATGGACTCAATGAAGCATCGGCTCAAAACCGATGCCGCATAACGGGCTCGCGCGTCCACAACAAGTTCGTATTCTTTTAACCAATGCACGGCCTCGGCAGCGACATCACGATCAACGTCATCGCATCGGTGATTGCCTCGGCAATTTTTCTGGCAGTGGGTTTCGCCTGGGGGAAATACAAGGAGCGACGGCGTTTTGGACGAAACCTGGAAGAATATGATTTCTACCCATTCACCATAAACCGAGACAACGTCCCCGAGTTTAACCTGAAGGATTTCCGCCTCGGGATGCATTATTTTCTGAAAAACAACGACCACACTGCGGCGCGTCAGCTGATTTTCATTGGCGAACAAAACAACGTCCGCGGTCAATTGGAGCCGACGGAGCAAAAGGAATATGCGCGGCTGTTCGAAAAGTATCAGGGCAGCAAAATTGCGGACGATACCAATGAGTATCTGGAGAATTATGCGCGGTTGGTTCGACTCATCGGGAAATCGTTTCCAAACACTGGAATTGAAATCCTGCTGCACAATCTGGCCGATCCCGCGCATTCCCTAATCGCGCTGGAGAATAACGTCACCGGTCGTCATGTTCGCGACGGCACAACGAACCTGTTAATCGACCTGAAAAAGCGGCAGCTAGCTCACGAGGACAAGTTAAACTATGAGCTGAACATTGGTGGCCGCCGTTTCAAGTGCACCACGATCCCGGTTGTACGAAAGGAGTTCGGGGTGGTGGGCGCGATCTGCATCAATATCGACGCCAATTATCTCACCGACCATGTTATGGCTGATCACAAACGAATCGAGGAGTGGTTTAAAAATTTTCTCCGGGTTGATATGCAACTCGATGAAAACATCCATAGCAAGGATGAGCTAGCCGCGGCGCAGAAAGGCAGACGCCACTTCAAAGACGAAGTGGTTTAACGAGTATTATTTTCGCGCCATCGGCTTTCCAGCCGACGATTTCAGGTGA
>JBJMGJ010000343.1:0-4183 GCA_045807965.1 Bryobacteraceae bacterium
CACGGTCTTCTATGTGGGCGGGCACGGCCCTATGTGGGACCTCGCAGAAAGCCCGGTGTCCATCGCTCTGCTCGAGTCTTTCTACAATTCCGGAAAGCCAATTGCTCTGGTCTGCCATTCGCCGGGCGTGCTTCGTCACGTGACCTACCAGGGCGCGCCGCTGGTAAAAGGAAAACGCGTGACAGGTTTTACGAATGGTGAGGAAGAAGAGGTACAGCTCACCCATGTTGTCCCGTTTTTGGTCGAGGATGAGTTGACGCGACTGGGAGCCATCTTTGACAAACTCCCCAACTGGCAGCCACATGCCGTCGTGGATGGCCGTCTTATTACTGGACAGAATCCGGCATCTTCGACCGTCGCAGCTCAAAACCTCATGAATTTGCTCTCTGCTGTAGCGACTGCAGCTTAGGTTCCTCTTCGATAAACGTCGCCACCCCGTCCTGGGTGCCCGGCATGCTGGCCAAGATGACTAACGTTCGTCTTGGCCCGTAGATTCGCTTCCGTAGCGCAGCAGAAGGAGACAGGGATTATGAGGGATACAGAATCAACCGGGATTTCCCGTCGTCATCTCCTGGCCATGGCAGGGGTTTCCGCCGGCGCGGCAATGTTTGCCAAATCGCCACTGCTGGCAGATTCAAGCGCGCAACTGGGGGAGGTCAATTCAACCGCCGGCGATGGAACCAATTCATTCTCTTTGCTCAAGCAAATCGACGCCGGCCTGCTGAATGTTGGCTACGCTGAAGCGGGCCCTGTCGATGGAAAACCGGCCATTCTTCTTCACGGTTGGCCCTATGACATTCACAGCTTTGTCGACGTGGCTCCCTTGTTGGCAGCTGCGGGATACAGGGTAATCGTTCCGTATCTCCGCGGTTTTGGTACCACGCGCTTTCTTTCGAGCGATACGTTCCGCAACGGTCAGCAATCGGTTGTGGCTCTCGACATCATCGCTCTGATGGATGCGCTCAAGATCGAGAAAGCAATTCTCGCCGGCTTCGATTGGGGGGCGCGCACGGCAGACATTATGGCGGCGCTCTGGCCGGAACGCTGCAAGGCTCTCGTCTCAGTGAGTGGTTACCTGATCGGAAGCCAGGCAGCCGGTAAGGTGCCGTTGCCGCCAAAGGCCGAGCTCCAATGGTGGTACCAGTTCTACTTTGCTACTGATCGCGGAAGGGACGGATACGAAAAATATCGGCGTGATTTCGCGAAGCTCATTTGGCAGCTCGCTTCTCCGAAGTGGAACTTCGATGATGCGAGGTTCGATCGGAGCGCAGAATCGTTCGACAATCCGGACCATGTTGCGATCGTGATTAACAATTATCGCTGGCGCCAGGGGCTGATTGCGGGCGAGCCCAAATACGACGATCTGGAAAAGCGGCTTGCAATGGGGCCGGCCATCACCGTTCCGACCATCACGCTTGAAGGCGATGCTAATGGGGCGCCACATGCGGAACCCACTACGTACGCCCAAAAATTCTCTGGGAAGTATGCGCAGCGAACGATCACCGCCGGCGTTGGGCATAACCTGCCGCAAGAAGCCCCTGAAGCCTTTGCCAAAGCTGTCGTGGATGTCGACAGGTTTTAAGGACGTCGGGACTTGTGATTGAGGAGTGAAGAAAAAAGTAGAAGCAGCTTGTATGAACTCGGAAGAACGGTCCTCCAATTCGAGTGGCGCTGAGGAGATGCACATACCAGAGCGTGAGCTGTTTGCTTTCATTTGCGCGGTTGAGCAACTGTTTGGTCCAGAGCAGGCCAAGCTTTCGATGGAGGACTGGCTCGCCGAGTTCGAGCGAATGGATGCCCCTCCTGACTCAAGTCGAGATTGGCGAGCGGTATCGATCGCAGCGGCGACAAAACTGAAAGATGTAGCGAGTTCGGCGCGGATCAGTCCGTAACCGAGGTCAGCATTGTGTCTTTGCGCTTCACGCGCAAATATCAAAACCGAGAAAGGAACATTTATGTCACATCATTACTCTGGTCCGGATTACGGCTTTCCCTACGGGGATGCTCGCCTCGACATTACTGACCTGTACGCATTTCCCAAGCCTGGCGATACCCGCAAATCGATACTGGTTATGAACGTTCACCCATCCCTCGGTGTAAACCCTGAAGGGCCGACGACAGACGAACCGTTCGCAACCGACGCGGTTTACGAATTTAAGATCGACACCAACGGCGACGCCACCGCCGACATCGCATATCGGATCCTGTTCTCGTCTTCTCCCGATGGAGCGCAGACTGCAATTCTGCGCCATGTCGAAGGCGTTCAGGCCGCTGGCATGGGCGACGACGGAGAAACGATCATTGAGGCAGCACCGGTTTCAATGGGACGGGATGCACAGGTGACCGACGCGGGAGATTACCGTTTCTTCTCCGGCTGGCGCAGCGATTCTTTTTTCTTCGATACCATGGGCGCTCTGAACAATATGCAATTCACCGGCCACGATTTCTTTACTGAAGCTGACGTGTGCAGTGTCGTGCTGGAAGTACCCAACTCTGCCCTGGGCACCGGAAAAGTAGGCCTGTGGCATCGCACGGTCGACGGTGCCGGCGGGAAATGGGTGCAGGCCGACCGTGGGGCCTTGCCATCCCAATCTGTATTTCTTACTGGTGAGAGGAAGAGCGATTATCTGGTCGGACAGCCAGCGGACGATGCTCGGTTCGTGCCCGTCTTCGCGCACTCGCTTGAGCACACTGGTGGGTACACGCACGAAGAAGCAACACGGGTGGCAGGCACCTTACTTCCCGACATCCTTGTTTATGACCCGAGACTGCCAGCTGCCTATCCGCACAACGGCCGGGCACTCTCAGACGACGTGATGGATGGTTTCATCTCTATTCTCACAAACGGAAAGGTCACACGAGACAACGTGGGGCCACATACGGACCTGCTCACCTCGTTCCCATACCTCGGCGCACCTCACAAAGACCGATCTGCGAAGCGGGTGGCCGCATAAGCATGCGCAAACCAGTTTTAGAATCGCCACACTTTCACATTGCACGCCGTTCTTGCATTCTAGTGGTACTTGCGATTTCGATCGTCGTCTCCTCAGTTGAACTGCTGGCCCAAGTCCGGCAACCACGAGAAGAACACGTTATGAAACACCCTACTTTTTATCGCACGACACTGATCGATGGGCTCTCGATTTTTTACCGGGAGGCTGGGCCGAAAGACTCGTCAACGATTCTGCTGCTGCACGGCCTGCCGACTTCTTCACGAATGTTCGAGCCACTCTTCGCGCGGCTTTCGGATCGCTATCACCTGGTCGCGCCCGATTACCCTGGCTTTGGACACAGTGACTGGCCGGATCCAAAGAACTTCGCCTACACCTTCGATCACTACGCCGAAATAATGAATCAATTCACCGAGGCGCTCGGGCTTTCGCGCTACACACTTTACATGCAGGACTATGGTGGTCCGGTTGGATTTCGCATGGCGTTGGCGCATCCGGAACGCATCGAAGCACTTATCGTTCAAGATGCGGTCGCGCACAATGAAGGTCTGGGCGCGAATTGGAAGACGCGTCGTGCCTTTTGGGCTGATCGCCCCACAAACGAAAGCGCGCTGCGATCAAACTTGTTGTCAATCGCCACGACCCGTACCCGCCACGTTGGAAATGATCCGGATGTGGATCGCTACGATCCCGACCTCTGGACTGATGAATTCTATTTCCTCAGCCAGCCTGGGCAGGCGGAGATTCAAAGCGATCTTTTTTACAACTATCGAACGAATGTAGACGCCTACCCTAAATGGCAAGCGTGGATGCGCGAGCACCAGCCACGTTTGCTGGTGATGTGGGGCAAGTATGACCTGTCATTTGATTCAGGCGAACCAGAGCGCTACAAAAAAGATGTGCCGAAGGCCGAAGTTCACATTCTTGACGCTGGCCATTTCGCATTGGACACGGCGGCAGATCAAATAGCTACGCTGGTCCAAGGTTTCGTGAATGTTTCAGGCAGACTATAGGGCTTCGCGGGGCGTCATGCCGGCGAATGCCTGTGTACACGGTTCGCAGCTCCAAACGAAAGGTCATTTATGTCGGGCAAGAAAACAGCAATCGTGACCGGAGCTTCGGGCGGCATTGGCTCTGGTTTAGTCGAAAGATTTCTGACGGAGGGTTACAACGTCGTCGCGATGTCTCGCGAACCCAATCAAAAGTTGACGACCACCGGCGGCCTGGTTCTG
>JBJMGJ010000344.1:0-6191 GCA_045807965.1 Bryobacteraceae bacterium
CTCCAACTCGGGTTCGCGGGGCTGTGTGGGAGTCCGGACCGAGGCCGAAAGGAAGCTGATCCAGGCTACTTCGGGCAAGTCTGGAAGCAGCGCTCTGTTGGCGCTGTTTCGGTGAAATTTGCCGTTCTCAGGCCGGCTTTTCTCCTCGAGGCTCTAGCGGCCCTGCCGGCCGGTGCATCGCTGCCCCTTCTTGGCGCCTGGCTGGGGGCGTACGCCTTACGAAAACGATATCGGGTTGTGTACACGCCTTTTGTCGGAGGCGTATCCAAGAGCGACTGGGAGAAGCTGGTAGGGCGCAAAGAGAGAGAGCTATTTACGTCTGCGAATCGGGATATTCTGCCCGACCGGCGTTTCTATCCGGCACCGCTGTCACTGCAACACGGTTACAGCCTCGACACGGCGGAACTAGAACTTCGAGACTAGCCACAACCCGCCCACCATGAGAGAGCAGCCCAGAATGCGCGGCCACGAAGCCGGATGCACCTTGAACCCGATCCAGCCAAAGTGGTCCAGCATGATCGACATGGCAAGGGAAGCGGTAACGCTGATTCCAGTAAAAACGCCTGAGCCAAGCCGCTGTGCCAGCATCAATCCGGCTATTGTGGAAGCGATACTGATAAGTCCTCCCGTCCATGACCACCAGGGAGCAGCAGCTATCTTTTGCCCGCCCGGCCATGCGTCACGCAGCACTAATTGGAGAAGAAGCACGCCGGCCAGACCCGAGAGATAAACCCACACTGCGGCAAATAGCGGCTGCCCGATTGACTTCCTGAGTTCAGCGTTGGCGCCCGCCTGACCGGGATTCGCGATGCCCGCGGCGATTGCGGCTAGATAGATGAGCCAGTTCACGACGTCATAGACGCGAACTTCGGCCGGGCAAGGTCAATTTCTGTTCTACACTTGAGCTTGCCTGCCCAGCTTGGTCAACATTTTCTGATTAACACTGAAATCTTGACGAGATTGGCAGAAGCAGCTTGCGGAGACCATGCGCCGCGGACTATTGAGATTGGACCGGGGCGGGGCGCATTAACGCGTCATCTGCTGGAGCGCACCGACCAACTGCACGCGGTCGAGTTAGACAGATCGCTGGTGAGGTATTTAGAGCGTCACTTCGCCGAAGAACCACGCCTTCACGTTCATCAAGGCGATGTTCTCGAAACAGATCTGGAGCAATGGGGGGCGGCTGCGATAGCCGGCAACTTGCCCTACTACATAACGTCTCCAACAATCGAGAAGTTTCTTAACCTGGACGACCGCTTCGAAAGCGCAGTGTTCCTTATGCAGTGGGAGGTCGCGCAGCGTCTGTTGGCCCATCCGGGCACACGTGATTACGCATACCTGACCGTTGCCACCCAGCTCGTGTGCGACGTCGACCTTGTGTGTCGCGTTCCCCCTGGGGCATTTTCTCCGCCCCCCAAGGTAGATTCGGGCGCGGTTAGGCTGCGACGGAAACAGGTTGTCCCGACTGATCGAGACCGCCTGCTCAAGTTCGTCAGCCGTTGCTTTACTCACAAGCGAAAGAATCTGCGTAATAACCTGCGGGCGTTCTATGGATCCGCTATTGACGCGCAACCCGAGGCAAATCTGCGAGCCGAGCAATTGGACCTTGAACAGTTCGCGGCACTCTACAAAAAGCTATCGAGCGGCAGCGAAAAAAGCGCTCTCCAGTAAACTGAAGCTTTCATGATTCGGGCTCGATTTGCGCCTTCGCCAACAGGGTATCTCCATATTGGCAGCGCGCGCACTTTCATCTTCAATTGGCTATACGTACGTAGAAATCAGGGCACTATGGTGTTGCGAATCGATGACACCGACGTCGATCGCAACACGCAAGCATCGCTGAATTCCATTTACGAAGGCCTGAACTGGCTCAATTTACCCTGGGACGAGTTTTATCGGCAATCGGAGCGTCTCGACTTGCATCGGAACTTCGCGCATGACCTTCTGGCCAAGGGTCTTGCGTATCGTGATTTTACGCCGGCAACGAGCGAAGAAAAATCTCAGACGGAAGGACAGTGGCTCTGCAATCCGGAGATGAGAGCGCTGTCAGAAGCGGAGAGTGTTTCACGCGCAGCGGCGGGAGAGCCGTTTGTTATCCGGTTTCGCGTGAACAGAGAACCCGGATACGAGCTTACATTCGATGACGCAGTGTACGGAAGGCAAACGAAGCTAACGAACGATGTAGAAGATTTCGCACTGCTTCGCAGCAACGGCATGCCGACGTATCATGTTGCCTCTTGCGCCGATGACATCGACCTGAACATTACTCACATCATCAGGGGCCAGGACCACCTCACCAATACGTTCAAGCACCTATTGCTGTTTCAGGCCGCCGGTGGCGCGATTCCTACGTTTGCTCACCTGCCGTTGCTGATAGCTCCCGACGGGGCGAAACTATCGAAGCGAAAGCACGGGCCGGTGGTAAGCGTGATGACCTACCGGGACAACGGATTTCTTCCCTGGGCGTATATCAATTTCCTGTGCTTGTTGGGTTGGTCGCCCAAGGACAATCGGGAGCAGATGTCGCTCGAAGATCTGACGGGCGCTTTCACTTTTGAGGGTGTCAATCGGAGTAACGCGGTCGTCAACTTTAGCGACGCGGACCCGATCGATCCGAAAGCGCTATGGCTGAACGCTCAACATCTTCGCTCCGTGCCGGTTGAGAAACTCGTACCATTCGTTAAGCGCACACTCGAAGATCATCACCTTCAGCCTTGCGGCGACGAGGCGTTCTTCTCGAAAGTGGTGGATACGATCCGCACGCGTTTTTCCACGCTTCTCGACTTCCCCATGAGAGGGCGCGCCTACTTCGCCGATGATTTCCCGATCGAAGCACAAGCTCAGGCAAAACTCGATGTGCCCGGCGCGCGCGAACTACTGCGCGAATTGGCCGCCCGGATCGAGGCAAATCCGGAGTTCTCGGAAGCGAGTGTCGAGAGTGAATTGCGCAAGCTTGCGGAAGAACGTGGAGTCAAAGCTGGCGTCCTCATCAATGCAAGCCGTGCCGCGCTTACGGGGCAATCCGTTGGCCCAAGTGCCTTCGCGGTCTTTACCTGTATCGGCCGCGAACGGACCTTGGCGAGGCTGCGGAAAGTTTAAGCATGTCCAGGACGATTGTAGGACTGGGAGGGTTTCTCAGCGATCCCGCCTGCTGTGTGGTTAGAAACGGAGAACTGGTTTCGGCAGTTGAGCAGAAGAAGGTCTCTCGCCACGACCGGCCGGAGACGTTTCCCGAAGAGGCTTTCGCGGGGGCGCTCGAGATTGCGGGCATCGGACTGAAGGATATCGAGTGCGTCGCCGTGGCCCGCCGGTTTACAACGACGGCAGAGAGCGCCGCGCAGTTGGCGCTCCGAGCGCGCTTTCCTCAAAGCGACATTGTGGTTGTGGAACATCATCACTCGCACGCAGCCTCAGCCTTTTACACATCATCCTTCGAGAACGCCCGGGTGCTGAGTCTTGACAGGGCGGGCGACTACCGCTCCGCCGTGCTTTATCAGGCTGCCGCTAACCACATGACTCCTATTCGGGAGATGTACTTCCCGGATTCATTCGGTGATCTGTTTAATCGCGTGACTGAGTTGATTGGGTTCCAACCTCGCGGTGAAGAGCACAAAGTGCAATGGCTCTCGACCCTGGGACAGCCGTGTTACCTGCCTACTTTCCGCAATATTCTTCGTTGGAGCGATTCGGCGTGGCCGCGTTTTGATCGCAGCTACCTTGATGCCGATGAATTGACGCAGGGCGGATTCAGCACCCGTTTCTATGAGGAGTGTGGGCTCGCTCGTTATCAACCTTTGTCCGCTGAGGCGAAGGCCGACATGGCGGCAAGTATTCAGACGGCGGTTGAGGAAGCCGTCGTCAGAATCCTGGGCGACGCCGAGAATGTTTGCGTGGCTGGTGGTCTGGCGCTGAATAGCTTACTTGTACGGGCGCTGGAAGGGAACTTCGCGCGCGTTCATGTGCAGCCCGTTGGCGGCAATGCCGGCACCTCGATCGGCGCTGCTCTTTATGCCTGGCACAATCACTACGGCCAAAGCAATCGGATCCCATTCCGGACGCTTTGCCTCGGGGCGGCCTACTCTCCGCAGCAAATAAAGCAGGTCTTAGAGAACTGTAAGCTGCGGTTCCTGTTCATACCGACGGAGGGCGAACTTATCGATCGCGCCGTTCAGGCTCTCAATGATTTCAAAGTAGTCGGGTGGATGCAGGGCAGGAGCGAATTCGGCTCGCGAGCATTGGGCAATCGAAGCATCCTCGCTTCCCCGCAGAATCCGTACTCGACGGAGAACCTGAACGTCTACATCAAACATCGGGAAACGTTCCGAAAATTTGCGGCGTCTGTGCCCGCCGAAATGGCTGACAAGTATTTTGAGGTAGGACCAAATGCGAATTACCTCGCGACAGTAGGAAAGGTAAGGTCGGAGTATCGTGACGCTGTGGCAAGTGCTGTTTTAGGAAACGATGACCTGATCCGTGTGCACACCGTCAGAAGAGAAGAAAATCCCATGTTTCACTCCCTTCTGATTGCCGCCGGCCGCTCTACCGGATTACCGCTGCTCTACAACACCAGCTTCAATCTCTTTGGAGATCCTTTGGTCTACACGCCACGTGACGCTCTCAGGAGTTTCTATTCCTCGGGAATTGACACGCTGTTTGCCGGCAACTTTGTAATCGACAAGTAGGTTGTGGGGTGACGCGCCAACGGTGTTTGAAAGCGCTCGGCGACTCTCGGCCGAATGTGTCACTGCTTTCTCGGTTTGGTAAGCAGACTATCGATGCCTACGGTCATTCCGGACCAGTTCTTACCGTATAACCGCTCGCCTTCCTTATCGATTGCCTTAGCGCGCTGGTTCTGACCGGTTCTGTGCAGGAATCGTGAGTATTGGTAATAGGCAGCCATCCCTAAAGACGAGTGAGTACTTGGAGGTAGCGAGTCAATCAAATGCATGGCTCGATCGAAACTCTTGTTTGCCATCTCGCGATCGTTCAATTTGGCGTAAGACATCGCCAGGCCCAGTACACTTCCGGCCTGCATTACTGGAACTGGCGGAAACGCTTCGCTGATGCGGAGGCACCGTTCGAAGAGGCTGACTGCTTCGTCTGTCCGGCCGTGTTGCAGGTAGAGTTCGCCCAGATTCCAGAGCTCAGGTGCGGCGTCGGGTGAGTCTTGCTGACCGGCGAGTTCGCGTTCCGCTAAAGCCGCTCGAAAGGCCTCCTCGGCCGCGCTGTATCGGCCTTCATGCATCATGAGAAGAGCTCGCAACCCGGCCACCGTTGCCCAGTCCCGGTGAGAACCGCGTGGCAACTTCTCAGCTCGGCTGATCAACTGAGAAGCCTCTTTGAATCTCCCTTGTGTCATGGCGATATTCGCGAGCACTCCGAGCGGACCTCGAAGTGCGGCGGAATCGGTGCCGGCCATTTCTTCCAACCGGGACACCGAGGCCAAAGCCGCTTTTTGGGCGGCCATCAACTCGCCTTTGCGTAAACGGGCATCCGCGAGAGTCGCGAGTGTGGCTCCAGCGCAGAGCCGGTCCTCGAGAGAGTCGCCCAACCGACCCAACGTTTCCGACAGCAGGGCCGTAGCATCCTCGAGTCGCTCTTGCGCAAGCAGACCGGAAGCTTCCCGATTGGCGGACTTACATGCTGGCGTCAGATCGCCTGAATAACAGACCGTCAAAGGCATCAGGATCGAAAGGCTATATGCGAGGGTCGAGCATCTCCGGTTGGCACGGAAGCGCTGACTGTCCGGTAACGAATCCCGTTGATACAGCTCGCTCATCTGTTTCCTTTCCGGTGCTTCGAAGTGCGATCGTAAGCGAATTCGCTCTCAATTGAGATCAAATGTCCTAAAACTTTCTAAAACGCCCGATGGAGAACAAAAGAACGACTCGACTGCACACAGGAGCTGGATGATTTCTGGCCAGCTATCCTCAATCACGCCGAGGCACTGTGATTCTCGAATGTAAGCTCGACCCTTATTGAATGTCTTTGTTATGATTTAGGACTTCGCAACTATGCGGTACGAGTTCGGTCCGTTTCAACTGGATGCAGAAACTCTTGTTTTGTGCTGCAAGGGCGAAGCAGTCCCCATCACCAATAAGGTCCTTCAAACTCTACGAGTTCTCGTCGAGAATGCCGGGCGAGTTGTTGGCAAAGAGGAAATCTTAACTTCCGTTTGGTCCGGAGTTAGC
>JBJMGJ010000345.1:0-15780 GCA_045807965.1 Bryobacteraceae bacterium
ACGATGCCGATCAGGAGGATAACGCCGATCAGAGCGACGACATTGAAATCCTCGCGGAAGACGAAAAGCGCCAGAATCGCCCCGATACCCGCGGACGGAAGCGTGGACAAGATCGTGATCGGATGGATATAGCTTTCGTACAGCACGCCAAGGACGATGTAGACCGTGATCACGGCAGCGAGAATGAGGAGCGGCTCGTTCGCGAGCGCGGCCTGAAACGCCGCCGCGGTTCCCTGAAAACTCGAGTGGATGCTGGCTGGCATCCCGATTTCTTGTTCGGCCTGCTTGATGGCCGTTACCGCATTGCCCAACGACTCGCCGGCAGGCAGGTTGAATGAGATGGTAACAACAGGAAACTGCCCCTGGTGATTGATCGTTAGAGGCGTGTTGCTGGTTTCTGTCCGGCTGATTGTGCTCAACGGAATCTGCGTCCCGTTGCTGCTCTTGATGTAAACATCATCGAGCGAATCCGGATTACGGCGGAAACCCGAAGATACCTCCATCACGACGTGATACTGGTTCAGCTGGGTGAACATGGTCGAGACGAGCCGCTGTCCGAAGGCATCGTAGAGCGTGTCGTCGATCTGCTGCATTCCAATACCCAACCGGGAGGCGTTGTCGCGATCAATGATCAGCGTGGTCTCAAGGCCGTTCTCCTGCTGATCGGTCGCAACGTCGCGCAGGGTTGGATTCGCTTTTAGCCTGTCCACAAGGCGATTGGTCCACGTGTTCAGTTCGGCGGCATCCGCATCTTCGAGCGTGTACTGGAACTGCGTACGACTCACCCGATCCTCAACACTCAAGTCCTGGACGGGTTGCATATAGAGAGTGATTCCGGGGACCTGCGCCAGCTTCGTTTGAAGCCGCCGGATTACACCCGAAGCGTTTGCATCCCGATCTTCGAGTGGCTTCAAGTTGATCTGAATCCGTCCACTGTTCATGGTCGTGTTCACACCATCAATGCCAATGAAGGAAGACAAGCTGGCAACCGCCGGATCCTGGAGAATCACTCGCGCAAGTTGCTGTTGCCGCTCGGACATTGCGACGAATGACACTGTTTCGGGCGCTTCAGAGATGCCCAGGATCACGCCGGTGTCCTGCACGGGGAAGAAGCCTTTGGGAACCACGATGTACAGCAGGACGGTACCGACCAACGTCGCAAGCGTGACCAGCAGGGTGAGCGGCTGATGCCTGAGAACCCACTGCAGAGTATGGCCGTATTTAGCGATGACCCAATTAAACGCGTATTCCGACTTGTTATAGAACCAGTTCTGCTCAGAGTCGGGCTTGTGGCGAAGCAGCTTCGCGCACATCATCGGTGTCAATGTCAGTGACACCACGGCGGAAACAAGGATCGTGATAGCCAGGGTAATGGCAAACTCACGGAAAAGGCGGCCCACGATATCGCCCATGAACAGAAGCGGAATCAAGACAGCGATCAGCGAAACCGTAAGTGAAACAATGGTGAATCCGATCTGTTCCGAGCCCTTCAGGGCAGCCGCGAGCGGCTGTTCGCCCTCTTCCAGGTAACGTGAGATGTTCTCGATCATCACGATTGCGTCATCAACCACAAATCCGGTCGAGATCGTCAGCGCCATCAGTGTCAAGTTATTCAGGCTGTACCCGAGCAGATACATAACGCCGAACGTTCCCACAATTGATAGTGGAACCGCGACGCTCGGGATGATGGTCGCCGCGACGTTACGCAGAAAGAGAAAGATGACCATCACTACGAGGCCAATCGTGAGCATGAGCTCAAATTGCACATCCTCGACAGAGGCGCGAATGGTCGTGGTGCGATCGGTCAGGACAGAAATGTCGATCGCCGATGGTATGGAAACGCGCAATTGCGGCAGGAGCGCTTTCACTCGATCCACCACGGCGATGATGTTCGCGCTCGGTTGCCTCTGGATGTTGAGAATGACGGCGGGAGTGGTATTCATCCAGGCGGCTTGCCTATTGTTCTCGGCGCCCTCTACGATGGTCGCCACATCCTCCAGTCGCACCGGCGCGCCATTCTTGTAAGCAACAATGACCGACTTGTATCCCTGGCTGCTGAGGATCTGGTCATTGGCGCCGATGGTGTAAGCCTGACGAAGGCCGTCGAAGTTTCCTTTGGCCTGGTTGATGTTGGTTTGATTGAGCGCTGTTCGTAAATCCTCCAGGCTCAATCCGTAAGCCGCCAGAGCGGTGGGATTCACGCGAATGCGAACTGCGGGCTTTTGACCACCGCTGATCGTGACCAGACCTACACCTGGCAATTGCGAAATCTTCTGCGACAGTGTGGTATCCGCGAGATCCTCGACCTTGGTTAGCGGAATCGTCTTGGACGTCAAGGCCAGCGTCATGATCGGCGCATCTGCCGGATTGACCTTGCTGTAAATAGGAGGATTCGGCAGATCGGCCGGAAGGTATGTTCCGGCCGCGTTGATGGACGCCTGAACTTGCTGTTCGGCGATATCGATGTTCAGATCGAGATCAAACTGCAGCGTAATGATGGAGCTGCCGAACGAACTCGTCGATGTCATCTGCTTGAGTCCGGGAACCTGGCCGAACGTGCGCTCAAGCGGCGCCGTAACCGAAGCCGCCATAACGTCCGGGCTCGCTCCGGGATAGAACGTCACGCACTGAATGGTGGGATAGTCGACTTCCGGCAGTGCCGAAACGGGAAGCTGGCGGTAGGCAATTCCACCCGCGATCAGAATCCCGGCCATCAATAACGATGTTGCGACTGGCCGGAGAATAAACGGCCGCGACGGACTCATTCCACGCTCCGACGACCGCGACGCCCGGAGGGTTGACCCGAGGGCGGAGCTTCACCGGGTTGATGCACGGTAACTTCCATTCCCTCCGTCAGTTTCTCCGCTCCATCAACGACCACCCGATCGTTGGGGGCGAGCCCATCTTGAATCTCCACATCGTTGCCTTGCGTCATTCCCACCTTGACGGGACGGACCGAGACGGTAGAGTCATCGCCAACGAGATAAACGAACGTTCCGGTAGGCCCGCGCTGTATCGCAACTGCCGGTATGATTAACACGCCCTTTTTCGTGTCAAGCGAGAGTCTCGCGTTCACAAATTGATTGGGAAACAGCGAACTGTCGGAGTTCGGGAACACAGCTTTCAACCGTGATGTTCCGGTTGTGGCGTCGATCTGATTATCGACCGTCAGGAGGGTGCCGTCCGCGAGTTTCTTGGTCTGTTCGCGATCGTATGCTTCAACGCGGAGCTTGGCACCCTGCCGCAGCTTGACGAGTACGGACGGGAGTTGCTCTTCAGGCAGGCTGAACAAAACGGAAATCGGCTGCAACTGGGTAATCACCGCGAGACCGTTCGCATCCGAAGCATGAACCATGTTTCCGACATCCACCAGGCGGAGCCCGATGCGCCCGCTGAGCGGAGCCGTGATCTTGGTGTAAGTGAGATTTAACTTTGCACTGTTGATTGCGGCCTGAGCTCCCGCAATAGCCGCCTGATCGGCCGCAATGGATCCGCGTGCCTGATCGGCCGTTGCCAATTGCGTATCGAGCTGTTGTTTGGCAATGATCTGCGACCGAAAGAGCTCCTGATATCGCTGATAGTTGGCTTCCGCATCGCGCAGCGCGGCCTGATCGCGCTCGAGTGTGCCCTTTGCCTGCGCTAGAGATCCGTTGGCCTGTTCCAACGCAACTTCGTATGGCCGCGGGTCAATTTGGGCGAGGAGATCGCCCTCGTGCACGAACTGCCCTTCGTGAAAAGAAATGTTAATCAGCTGGCCGTCAACGCGGGTCTTGACCGTCACCGTATTGAATGCCGTGACTGTGCCCAATCCTTGCAGGTACACCGGCATATCGCCGCGATGCGCGCTGCTTACCGCAACCGACATGACGCGGGGGCGCATCGCGCCTTTCTTCTTCGACATCACCTCTTTGCGTGCATTCTCAAACACATACAGCTGGTAACAGCCATAGCCGACGAGCGCAAAGACCAGCAGCCAGACCCACCAGTAGCGATTACCCCTGCCTTTGTCGTTGTCCAGTTCCGGAAACTGGGAATCTCGTGGTCCCGCAGCACGGACCGGTGGCTGTTCCGGGTCAATCAGATGTGGCTCTATCGTGCCGGGTGCTTTCATCCCCTATTCCCCTTAGTTGACTTCATTTATTTACGATATCGGAAACGTGCAGCCACGAATTGTGGCCTCGTAGGCATAGAGCGGCTTCGCTTTATTCCCTATGAGGGCTTAGACGAATAACGCGAATGCAATGTTACGCCTAGACGGCAGAACATCTGCTCGCGCGCGGGGTTCTCCCCTGATTATTTGGCCGGATTCAGCATAATCCATTCCTCGGCAGCCGCCTCGACCGCCTGCCGGGTGAACGGCATGGGGTGGTACTCACCCTTTGACCAGGGGAGCACCAGGTCAGAATAATGCCGGCTGCCTGGTACTCCCGACTCGCCCGGAACATTCGTCATTACCGACCGGTCCCAATCGCTTACGTCCAGAATCTCGCGGTAGGAGGCTCCGTACGCCTCGGAATAATTTGGTCCACCTCCCGTCGCGTCCACTGTGTTGGCATCCCCGGGGCGAGGCACTGAAGGTATATCGAAGATATCTGGCGTATGTTCGCGGCGAGCGGCTGCGCTGTCTAACCCGAAGGCGGCCGCCGGAACGTTGACATCAGGCTGTAGGGCCAAATCCAGCGGATGCCGGAAGTAAGCATGATGGAGGTTACCCCAGGTCCAATGGGACCTGTCCGGACCCAATCTTCGTTCCAGATCCGCGAGTGTCTCTTTCAGTGACTGTGAAAGGAGCGCGTTCGTCTCCGGAATGGTTCTGAGGCCGGCAAGGACCGCGCGCGGGTTCGTGCGTGGAACCGGGAGAATCTTGGCCGTTAATTTTGAGCTCAGTCTGGTGGACCAGACCTCGAAAATACAGGCCTGCTTCGAGTCGGTCCGGAGGTCGGTATCCCAATGCAGGAATTCGTCTTTTATTGCGGCTGCCTCCGTGCCCTCCTCCGGTATCCAGGTTTCCAGTAGCTTTACGAAATCCTGTGCAATCAGGGAGACAGTGTCGTTCTGGAATCGTTCGAAATCGGAGACGTCAAATTTGGACTTTTGGCTGAGAAGCTGGAAGATCCGTTCGTAGCGCTCGGGGGATGCCCAATAGTATGCGATCTGATGAGAGTAACCCTGCGGGAGGATGTTGTTGTTCGCTGTGACAATGAAGTGCCGCGGCGGATTGAACTGCATGGGATGGTCGGCGGAATTCAGGTAACCTGACCACTCGTATTCGCCTGCGTCGCCAGGCACGGGAAACAATCCGTGCCATCCGTCGCGAATGGGAGCCAAGCCGGCGGCGATCCATCCGATGTTGCCTTTCCGGTCCGCATAGACCAGGTTCTCTGAAGGCACCTTGTATCCGCTCGCCGCTCTTTGAAACTGTTGCCAGGTGTTGGCGCGGGCAAGAGCAAGCGCGGGTAGATAGCCCGCCGTCCCGGGTAGCTCGCCGACCCACTTCAACGCGTAGGCGCGATGCCGCGCCGCGTCTTCGTAAATGACGGGCCCATGGTCGGTGTATTTGAAATCGAACGCCTCGGCAATTGGATGCTGCGCACCTTGGCCTTCCTCGCCACCGCCTCCCACCAGAATGCTTTCGTGTTCGATCCGGAATTTCTTCCAGTCACCTCGGTACAAGTATTCGGTGGGGTTGTCCGGGTTCGTCTTCTCTACGTAGAGGTCCTGTTGATCGATGCCGACGATGGTGAAGCCGAATGCTACTTCCTCGTTATGGCCGAGCGCGATCCCCGGTAAGGCCGGCTCACCCGCGCCAATGACATTCCACCCTGGCGCCACGAGATGGACAGTCTTTCGCAAAGAGGGAAGCTGAATGGCACGGTGCGGGTCATTGGCTAGCAGCGGCTTGCCTGTTACCGAGCGGGTACCGTCAACTACCCAGTTGTTGCTGCCTTGTTGGCCCGGGAAGCGAATCGGGCTCACAGCCGCGGAATAGTCCCGCAGTACTGCGTTCGTGACGTCGGCCAGATCCAGCCCGCGCGGAATGACGAAGGGCGTAGGAGGATCGGGCGGTGAGAGCATCTCCACAGTGTTCAATCCCAGTCGCGCCACCTGTTGCGCGCGATTCACTTCCTGCATCATGTTCCCGGTCATCTGCAAGCCGGCCAGCCGGGAGACCACGTCTTCCGGTGTCCAGAGTGCCGGGTCAAATCCAGCGACGCGGAACTCCTCCGTGCGTTGTCCATTCAGCGAACGGATGTACGCGTTGATGCCGGTCACAAAAGCGCTCACGATCGCCTTTGCGTCCGGAGAGTAACTCTTCCACTCGGCATCCCAATCGCCACGGTAGCGAACCAGACGTGCGATGCGGTCCCTCGGAATGAAATTGGGTCCCAGCACTTCGGCTAGTTTGCCCGTCCCAGCGCGTCTCCAAAGATCCAATTGGAAGAGGCGATCGAGCGCGGTGATATAGCCTTGCGCAAGAAACAGATCCTGGCTGTTTTGGGCATAGATATGCGGCACGCCCCAGTGATCGCGGAGAATCTCGACAGGCTGCTTTAACTCTGGCACGGTCCGCTGTTCTTCGCGGATCGCTTCGTTCGCCCCAAGCAGTAAAAATGCTGAGATTAAAACAGACGCGACCGCGGCGGCGACGACTCCCCATCGTCCATGACGCTCGGACATGGCAGCAGTGTACCTGATCAAGCATGACGAGTACGCGACGCGGCGCGCTGCCCGAAACTCCACGACGCGCAGGTTGTCGTGCGCTGAATCATAATTGAAGTTTAGAATCGGCACTCAAAATGGCGGAAATTCAGAATGTCCTGAGCCTCTGGGATCAGTGTGAAAAGGCTGGCGAACAAGCAGTTTTGGCGACGGTGGTCAAAACGCAAGGCTCCTCCTATCGTGTTCCCGGCGCGCGCATGGTGATCACGCGCAACGGAGTACGTGCTGGTTCGGTCAGTGGTGGTTGCCTTGAGGACGATCTTGTCAAACGAGCCTGGTGGCTCACCGAGTCCGGGCCCATGATCCGTCGGTACGACACGACACCGGATGGTGAGATCGCCGCCGAGTATGGATTAGGTTGTAACGGCATCATTCATGTTCTTCTCGAGCGCATCGCGCCCGGAAACCTGGTAATGAATCTGGTCCGGGAAGCTCGGTCCTCGCGCTCTCCGGCCACGATTGCGCACCTGGTTGCGCCTAAGGAGACTGTCGGCTCTCGCCTGGTGATCGGGGTTGCTGGAAACATCGTCGGGCACACACTCGAAAACCCGCAACTTGCGGCACAGCTCAGGATGGCGGCCGAAACTGCGCGGGCAGACCGCGAATCGTTTCTGTGGAGCGAGGACGGTCGCGAGGCCTTCGTTGAAACCCTCGCCCCGGCTATACGTCTTCTCATATTCGGAGCAGGTGATGATGCGGTCACGCTAGCGAACTTGGCGAAGCATCTTGGCTGGGAGGTGGCCGTGTACGACGGACGCGCCCACTATGCTCGTCCCGATCGCTTTCCGATGGCCGATTCCGTCGCCGTCCGGCACCCCGGAATGATGTCGAAGTTATCACTCGACTCCTGGACTGCGGCCGTGACCATGAGCCACAGCTATTCGCAAGACCTTCAGGTCCTGACAGAGCTGTCCGCGACCTCGGTTCTTCCCTACATCGGCGTTCTGGGTCCCCGGAAACGGACCGAACAGATGTTTGAAGAGGCTGGCTTAATGACTTTTGGGCAATGTGCGGCTCTGCACAGCCCCATGGGCCTGGATATTGGAGCTGAAGGACCGGACCAGGTGGCGCTTGCCGTTGTTTCGGAGATCCAGGCTGTCATGAATAAGAGAAGGGGTGGACCGTTGAGTGAACGGCACGGCTCCATTCACGCCCGCGAAGAGGATGAGTCGCCGCTGTCGGACCGTAAAGCCCCAGTCCTATCGGGGGTTTGCGCTTGAGGGTACTGCCACTCTCAATAGGAGCTCTGCTACTCGCTTCCGCCAGTCTGATCGCCAACTCCGGGTCGGCTGAGGACCCGGGAAAACAGATTGTAGACGAGGCCTTGAAAGCGTTGGGCGGCGATCACTTCCTCAATATGCACACGCGGGTTTCGTCCGGTCGGCTGTATTCGTTCTTCCGCGATCAGATCAGCGGCGCTGAAATCGCCCACATCTATACTGAATACCCGTTAACTGTTGAAAAAGGTTCGCTGGGAGTCATCGAGCGGCAAGTACTCGGAAAGAAGCAGGATTACTCCTACCTTTTTCTCGGGAGTGCCGGTTGGGACATCACCTACCGCGGCGCCCGCCAAGTAGAAGAGGAGACCTGGAATCGTTATCGGCGGACGACTGAGAACGATATCCTGTACATCCTGAAACTCCGGAAGGACGAGCCCGGCTGGATCTACGATTTCGTCGGCAGTCAGGTTTTCCTCAGCCGGCACGTCGATATCGTCGAGTTGAACGATTCCCAGAATCGAACGGTGCGCGTCTATTTCGACCACAATACAAGGCTTCCTTTGCACCAGGAATTCAGTTGGCTTGATCCCGTCACGAAGAGTCGCAATGACGAGATCACGGATTACGACAAGTACCGCGATATCGGCGCAGGGATTATGTGGCCTTACACAATCCAACGATCGCGCAACGGCTACAAAGCCTTTCAGATGTTTGCCGATTCGGTTCAAGCCAACGGAACCGTGCCGCCGAAGACCCTTGAATTGCCGGCCGGCACCAAGATTCCCCGCTGATTTCAATTTGGCTAAGAGAGCCCGGTTACAACGGCGAGTCTACTGGTACAATTTTTTCACGCTCTGTCCTGCCGGAATTCTTTTGTTGCATCGCCATGGATCTCGACCAACTACACACGTTTCTTGAGATCGTCCGCCTAAAAAGCTTCTCCAAGGCAGCACAAACGTGTTATCGTACTCAGCCAGCCATCAGTGCCCAGGTCCGCCAACTCGAGCAGGAGCTGAATACAATACTGTTCGAGCGACTGGGAACGAAAATCTCACTGACCGTGGCCGGCCGGATCTTTGCCGAGCACGCCGAGCAAATCCTTGCGTTGCGGCGGCGAGCGCAGGACTCGATTAATGAATTGGAGAAAGTGCCTCGCGGCGAGCTCCTGATCGCGGCGAACGAGGCCACCTGCATCTACGTCCTACCCGGGGTGTTCTCCGAGTTCAAAAAACAGTTCCCTAACGTACAGCTTCTCGTTGACCGCTCCTACGGAGTCCGCGTCGTACAGGCCGTTCTGGACAACCTGGCGGATTTCGGTATCACCCAATTACCGATTCAGGAAAAGCGCCTTCAGGTCGTTAAGATTTTCTCTGATGAGATTCGGCTGCTTGTTCCGGCCGGTCACGCATTAGCTTCGTTTGAGCATGTGCTTCCTCGAGATCTGCTCGGCGAGCAACTGCTGCTGCCGAAAACGGGGACCACCCGATCGCGCCTGAATACGTGGCTCGACGCCGTTCACGACGAGTTGAACGTTTCTATGGAACTGGATTCCACAGAAATGATCAAACGGTTTGTGATGGCTGGTTTGGGCATCTCCTTCCTTGCCGCCTCCCACTGCGAAGAAGAGGTGGCCGCCGATCGGCTTGCGGCAATTCCTCTCGGCCCTGAGCCGATGATCCGGAGGGTAGGTTTGATCTATCGACGCGACAAAGCGCTCTCGAAAGCTGCTCTCGGATTCATCCAGGTTGCGGCGGAGAATGCAGGTAACGAACTGGCCGCCTACTCTGCCCCACAACCTTTACGAGTCTTAGGAACGAAGTGAACATGGCTCAGCTGACTGCAAAACGGTCGACAGTTTTCATCGCCGATGCTCGGGGCATCCAAGTTTTCAAGTCTGTCAGCGATGTTCCTCTTCCTCTCCGGCGGAAGCTTCAGGAAAGCACACGAAGCTCGAATTCCGCCACTATTTTGATCGCGGATCGCCACGGAAGGGAAGAGTTGGTGCGAGCTTTACAGGGCGAGCCAAGTAGCGTTCAGTGCCGCCTCGCCGAAACTTTGCGGGCGAAGCAGGCCCGGCCGCCTCAGGAAATTCCGATCCCGGCACGCGTCAACTTGCGATGGCCGCTAATCGCGTTCCTCTTTATCCTCTTCGTCTGCGGTTCCATCTGGCTCGCCCTCCAATTGCATTTTTAATTGCTTGGGGATCTAAAGCTGATTGGGAGACTCGCCGATTATTACTTCGTGAACTACTTCCACATTGCTTACCAGCCCTCAGCGATCATCCGCGTTTCTTCTTCAACCGACCGTGCTGCTAATGAAGGCTACCCGAGCCTCTTCGTCGAGATGCAGGGCAAGCGCCTGATTGTGGATGTCAAGGATTGCGTGGCCATTTCGGCCGCCGTTACGGTTGAGTGTGACGATGCGATGTTCCTCGGCGAAGTTGTGTCTGTGACGGAGATCAATGGACGCTACCAGGTTGAGATCTGTGTTGAGCAGGTCCTGAGCGGATTGCAGAGCCTCATGGCGCTTCGCGCTCAATTGCTCGGTGAGACTGCTCCCTCCACTCCCGCTTCCCAGCGCGTTGCCGAGTTCCAAGCTGCATAAGCTTTTATCTCCCTCGCGGGTAAGCCCCGGCTGTATCCGTTATGCTGCAAAAGGATGCAGCGTAAGGTTATCGTGTTCGGCGGCGGAGGCCAGCTCGGGTTCGAGCTTTGCCGGGAATTCAAAGAGCGTGGTTGGTCGGTTTTGCGCTTTGACCGTCAGGCGCTGGATATTACGGATTCGGGTGCCGTAGAAAAACTCATCGCCGAATCCGATCCCGAAGTAGTCATCAATTCCGCCGCATACAACCAGGTCGATATCTCCGAAACCGAACCCTTGACCGCCTACCAGGTCAATGCGCTCGCTGTTCGGAACTTCGCGCTGGCGTGCCGGCAATGTGGAGCGCAACTTGTTCACTTCTCCACGGATTATGTTTTCGATGGCAACAAGGGAAGTCCGTATATCGAAACAGACCCGCCCCGACCTCTTGGAGCTTACGCCGTATCAAAACTGGCGGGAGAATTGTATGCTCAGGCATACCTGGATCACCCACTCGTCATCCGCACGTCGGGTGTATTCGGTCCGGCGGGAGTGTCAACCCGAAGGGGAAACTTCCCGGAAATGATGCTGCGGCTAGCCAAAAGCGGGACACCGATACGCGTCGTCGAAGACCATATCGCGTCGCCCACTTACGCCCCCGCGATGGCATCCCGTACCGCCGATCTGGTGGAGAGACGCATGTCGGGGCTCTTTCATATGGGCGGCGGAGAACCAATATCCTGGTACTCCTATGCCAAGCTGATCTTCGAGCTTTCAGACACGCCGGCCGTTCTTCAAGCCACCGATGAGCGTGAGTACAGAACAGCCGCCAGGCGTCCTAAATTCTCGGCACTTTCGAACGAAAAGCTGGAGAAGGCCGGAATCCTCCCCATGCCGTCGCTGCGCGAAGCCGTCGCGCAGTATCTAAAAGCGCGCCAGCAGCCTAACGCCTATCTACCGGGGTAGCGTAGTACCCGTTCCGGGCCTGGGCCCGGTAATCGGAATTATCCGTCTTGATCTCTATGCGCCGGAAAGACCCGTCTCGCTTCGGATTAGTCGATGAGTAACCGATCGAATACTGGTTTCTCAGCTCTTCCTGAATCTGATCGAATACTTGGTTCAGAGGATGCTTCGAATTGACGGTGAATACTTTGCCGCCGGTCTCCTCAGACATCTTGCGAAGCTGGCCTTCGCCGCCGCCACCCCCGAAGCTTAAGCCGCCCTGCGAATAGAACCCGCGGTCCACGTAATAGATGCTATAAATGATGGCGTCTGCCTTTTGTGCCTGCTCAATGGCGTTTCTGATCTTGTAAGTGCTGCCCTGGTCTTCGCCGTCCGTGATGAGGATCAATGCTTTCCGACCCACCTCTGTCTTCAATTTTTCGTCCGCGGCGAGATAAACGGCATCGTACAGCAAGGTTCCCTTAGGCGAACCGATGGTCGGGACGGGGCCCGTGTTTACTGGTACCGGGTTGCGCCCGATCATGGGCGCCTGGCCGTCTCCTTGCAGATCCCTCATCGCCGCAGTCAATTGCTTGGACGAATTCGTGAAATCCTGTAAAAGATCGGTGCTCTTGCCAAACGAGATCAGAAAGGCCTCGTCTTTCTTCCGGAGAACGCTCGAGAAAAACGCCGCGGCTGCCTCGCGTTCGGTGTCGATCAGCCGTTCCTGGCTTGCGCTGATGTCAATCAGCAGCCCGAGAGTCAGAGGTAAGTCGGTCTCGCGCGAGAATTGTTGAATCGTTTGTTGCTTCCCATCCTCGAAGATCGTGAAGTCTTTCTTCTCGAGGTTCGGGATGAGTTGGCCACCTTTCTTGGCCTTCACCGTGAAGAGAATGTTCACGAGATCGACATCCACGCGGATGGTGGAGTCTTGCGAATCCTGGCCCGCGCTCTTGGGCGGCTCAGACGCCGATTGGCCGAAGCTCGAGCTGCCGACGATCAGGGCGGCAACGGTGCTTGCGAGAGCGACGGCGCGAGAAAGATACCGCATCTAGTTACAATTATGATCTGCGGGGGCGAGCCCCTTTAGCCCTTCTATGGAAGTTGCTCTGCTGCACCTGAAAACCGCGGATCCGATCCTGGCCGAGATAATCGCCAAAGTCGGCCCATATCGGTTGATGACACGCAAAGCTACCTTCGAGACGCTGGCTAAATCCATTACGTTCCAACAGCTCAGCGGCAAAGCCGCCGGAACCATTTTCGCGCGTCTCAAGCAGGCGGCGGGAGGACGACAATTATCTCCGCGTCGTTTTCTCCGGCTGAGCGAAGAAGAGCTGCGCGCATGCGGCTTATCGCGGCAAAAAATTGCCTCCATTACCGATCTGGCCGAGCGTTCTGTGCGCAGGGACATTCAATTCAGCCGTTTGCGCGAGCTGAATGACGAAGAGATCATCGAACTGCTATGCCGGGTGCGCGGCGTGGGAGTCTGGACCGTTCAGATGTTCCTCATGTTTGCGCTGGAGCGGCCGAACATCATGCCGCTCTCCGATCTGGGAATCCGGAATGCGGTGCAGAAGGCCTACAAACTGGCGGCTGCTCCAAAACCGGCGGATCTGGCGCGCATCGCCGAGAAGTGGCATCCGTACCGCTCCGTCGCTACCTGGTATTTGTGGCGCAGTCTGGAAGGTCAGGCGCAGATCTAGAAAGAAACTGTGTCTTCTGGTCGGACGAGCGTCCCTTCCAAGAAACACAAACGCGCCTCGAACCCTTTTCCTCCGTCCGCGGACCAAAAATCTGAGCTGTTCCGCTCCGACTGTACAGGGGACACTTCTCCTCGACTCTCGGAATCGTGTCATCTGGACATAGAACTTCAGGAACCAGTTCTATCGGTTTCGTCGAATACGGCTCTGTGGTGGGCTGGAGGGTCGCTGCGACGTACCTCACCAAATCAATATTCGACCCGTGTTCGTTGCTATAGCGGTCGTGATACTGTTCCAAGCCGATTAGCGTCGTACCCGCCGTGGTTGGTTCCAGTGTACGGCTGCCGTTTTCGTGACAGCCCACCGATACTTCAGATCCGCGCTACCGGTCTGGTTTAAACACCACCACTCCCATCGGAGGAATGACAACCGAGGCCGATGCGGGCCGGCCGTGAGAGGGCGAATCCTCCGCCCTCACATAGCCTCCGTTTCCGAGATTGCTGCCGCCAAAAGGCTCGGCATCGGAGTTGAAGATTTCTCGGAAACCGCACGCTTCCGGCATTCCGATTCGATAGCTCAGGTGAGGCGTCGGCGTGAAGTTACAAACGAAGACTGTGTAGTCTTGCCGGTCCTTGGCGTAGCGGACGAAAGACACAATTGAATTCTCGGCATCATGGAAATCGATCCATTCGAATCCCCAGCCGTGGAAGTCAATCTCGTAGAGAGAAGGCTCGCTTCGGTACAACGCGTTGAGAGCGGCGCAGTAATCTTTGAGCTGCCGATGAATGGCATGATCCAGCAACCACCACTCTAGCTGCGCTTCCGAGTTCCACTCCTGCGTTTGCCCGAACTCTGCTCCCATGAACAGCAGTTTCTTGCCCGGATGCCCGTACATGTAGCCGAGAAACGCGCGGGTATTGGCAAAGCGCTGCCATTCATCCCCTGGCATTTTGCTGACGAGCGCTTGTTTGCCATAGACCACTTCGTCGTGCGAGATGGGTAGGACGAAGTTTTCGGTGAACGCGTACACCATGCTGAACGTGATGTCGTTCTGATGGTATTTGCGATAGACGGGATCGCGCTCGAAGTAGTGGAGCATGTCGTGCATCCAGCCCATGTTCCACTTCATTGTGAATCCCAGTCCGTTCAGATACACGGGTCGCGAGACGCCGGTGAACGCAGTGGATTCTTCCGCAATGGTCATAGCGCCCGGAACCTGGTGCGTCAACTCATTCGCCTTTCGCAGGAACGAGATGGCGTCCAGATTCTCATTGCCGCCGTACATATTCGGGAGCCACTCGCCGGCTTTCCGCGAATAGTCCAGATACAACATGGAAGCGACAGCGTCCACACGCAGGCCATCGATATGATACTGCTTCAACCAGAACATGGCGTTAGAAATGAGGAAGGTGCGCACCTCATTCCGGCCGAAGTTGAAGATCAAGGTTCCCCAATCGCGATGTTCGCCCAGACGAGGATCTTCGTGCTCATACAGGGCTGTACCGTCGAAAAATCCCAGCCCGTGGGCGTCTTTCGGGAAATGAGCAGGAACCCAGTCGATGATGACACCGATACCCGCCTGATGGCAGCTGTCAACGAAATACATGAAGTCTTGCGGCGATCCGTAACGAGCGGTCGGCGCAAAATACCCCGTGACCTGGTAGCCCCACGACGGAGAATACGGATGCTCTGCAATCGGCATCAACTCGATATGGGTATACCCCATGGTCTTCAGATAATCGACTAGGGTCGTGGCAAGCTCGCGATAGGTATAAGGCTCGCCATTACTGTGCCTTCGCCAGGATCCTAGATGGATTTCATAGACCGAGACCGGGGCTTCGAGTATGTCGGTCGCTCCGCGTCTTTCCATCCACTCGGCGTCACCCCACTCGTAGGTGGAAAGATCCGCAACAACCGAGGCCGATTTAGGGGGCCGCTCCATGGCGAAGCCGAAGGGATCGGCTTTCAATTGGCTGTAACCTTTAAAGCGGGACTTGATGGAGTATTTGTAGGGCATCCCCGGACCCATCCCGGGGATGAAGATCTCCCAAACGCCGCCCGTGCGATTCCGCATGGGGTTTCGCCGCTCGTCCCAATCGTTGAAGTTCCCGACAATGCTCACGACGAGCGCGTTCGGCGCCCAAACCGCAAAACGAGTGCCTGCCACGCCGTCCACGGTCGCCGCATGCGCCCCGAAGGCGTGATATTCCTCGAAGTTCGTGCCTTCCGAGTGAAGATGAAGGTCGAATTCACTTAAGATCGGCGGGAACCGGTAAACATCCTCGGCTTCCGTGACGGTTTCCCCGTAATCCGTGATTCTGAATTTGTACCTGCCCGGTTCGGAAGTCAGGCTGGCGACGAACAGTCCAGCCGGATGCACGCGGTCCACCGGAAGGGCGTTGCCTGCGGTCAGCACTTCCAATTTCTGGGCCTGCGGCAAAAAAGCCCGGATTTCCCATTCATTTTTGCTCGTTGGGGTCTTCGTGTGCGGTCCCAACACGGCGAAGGGGTCACCATGGTAGCCTCCGACTATTGCTTGGATCTCTTCGTCAGTTATCGCCATGATTGCTCGTTATTATGTCAGCGGAACACCGCTTCCGATGTCCCTAGCTTTTGAG
>JBJMGJ010000346.1:0-5977 GCA_045807965.1 Bryobacteraceae bacterium
GAAAAACTTGCGTGTTGGCATTCAATGCGCTGGGTACGATGGCCGAGGACATGTCCTATTCTCGCCGAAGTCAGCTTGTTTGTACGGGTGCCCCGTCAGCACGGGGTTCATCTGTCCGCCGCGATGGCGAAGTGTTCCCGTAGAAGCGTATTCATCTCCTCCGCGCGCTGGATGATGACGCCATGAGACGCGTTCGGGATCTCGATGAAATTGGCTTCCCCAATAGCCTCTGCAAGAGCGCGGCCAAAGCGGGGCGGAAAGATTGGATCTTCCCGGGCGCTTACAACCAGCGTGGGGATGCCGGACAACTCTTTCAATCGACTGCCCGGGTTGAATCGGCACAAAGCAATTAGCTGGCGGCGCACAATGGCCGGACTGTCGGCCAGATCGTGACCGAACAGGGCTGCTACTTCCTGGCCGAGTTTGTCACGATCGAGCCCGGCCAGGTATCGCTCCGGCATAACGATCCGCAGAAATGCGGATCTCCTCATGGCCCGCGTGCCGATCCGGCTTCGTAGGCTCCGCCAAAGCAAAACGGGTGACAGCCTGGCTGTGTCGGCGCCTCGGCCCGTTGTACAGAGCAGCGACAACGTTCTGACCCGCGATCGTGCCGTCAACGCCAGTTGTTGCGCGATCAGTCCGCCGAATGAATGTCCAACCAGGTGAGCCTGAGCAAAACCGGCGGCATCCATGATTGCCAGCGTATCCCTTGCCAGTTGCTCAACGGTGATGTTGGCGGACGCCGGACAACTGGAGCCGATTCCGCGATTGTCGAAGGTCAGGCAACGATAATCGCGAGCGAGTTCCCGAACCTGATAACCCCACCCGGAGCCGTGCACGCCAACGCCTTGAACGAAAACGACAGGTTCGCCCCTTCCGTTGAGATCGTAGGAGATTGGACAACCTTCGAACAGTAACGTGTTCGTCACGGTTATTTCATCGTCCAGCCGCCATCCACGGCAATGCTGGTCCCCGTTACGATCTGGCTCGCCGGAGAAGCAAGGTAGACCACCGCCGCGGCGACCTCCTCGACCGTTGCCATGCGGCCCAGAGGGATGTTGGCTTCCACGTATTCCCGAAATTGGGGATTGGCAAGAAAAGGAGTCGTGAGCGGCGTTGCCACAAATGTGGGTGCGACCGAGTTAACCCGTATTCCGAACTTCGCCAGGTCCAGCGCGATTGATTTGGTCATGCCCTCCATGGCAAATTTCGTCGCGCAATAAACGGTGCGCTCGGGCAAGGCCACATGCCCGGATTGTGACGAGATCATGACGATAGACCCGCGACGGCCGGTTTCCACCATGCGCGAAGCAGCGGCTTGGGCACAAAAGAAGCTGAGCTTTACATTGGTCTCAAAAACTTCGTCGAACGTTTGCGTGTCTACTTGAAGAAAGTGTTGGGGCTTGTTCACTCCGACGTTATTTACGAGGATGTCGACCGCGGGTAACTCACGCAGGCGCTCCCTGAACTCGTCGAAACGTCGCAGGTCCATGGGCCAATACTCCGCCTCGCCCCCATCTGCCCGGATCTTCTCCGTTACCCGCTTGAGATCGTTTTCCTGCCGCGCGACAAGCACGGCGCGGGCGCCAGACGAGGCGAGGAGTTTCGCGCAACTCTCGCCAATGCCTCGCGACGCACCTGTCACAATCGCGGTGAGCCCATCCAGGCGAAATAAAGAGTCCACTTCAGCCTTGTTTTTTCCCGCGTTTTGCCGCCAGCGCCATCAATCGGCGATCTCTCCACGCCCGGCGTTCGGAGAGCTTTTCAAACGGAGTAAGGCTCCGCCGTTGTCGTTCCACTTCGTCCATGAGTTCCGGAGACCAAGGGTCATTCTGATGGCGCGATCGCGCGATGGAATGGTAAAGCGGACCAAGGCGGACAGCATAATCTCGAATCCCACCCGGCGCGTTGAGGTCAATTGTCTCAAACGGACCCATGAACGACCAGCGCCAACCCAAGCCGTCGCGCATTGTTTTGTCGATGTCCTCGCACGAGGCTACGCCTTCCTCTACAAGCGCCCAGGCCTCGCGCAGCAACACTCCCTGTAATCGATTCAATACGAATCCTTGGATTTCCTTCCGAACGTGCACCACGCTCTGGCCGACCGCCTCCATCAGTTCCCGCGCAAACTCGAGAGACTCTGGCGCGGTTGCAGGCGACGGAACCAGTTCGACAACCGGCACGAGATAGGGAGGATTGACCGGGTGTGCGATCAGGACGCGCGGCGTGATGGACAACTCCCCGGCAAATTGAGAAGCCGGAATGCCGGATGTGGAACTGCCGATGATCGCTTCCGGCGGACAAACCTTGTCCAGATCTTCCATCACCTTTCGCTTGATGTCCACACGCTCGAAAACTGACTCCTGGACATAGGCGACCCCATCGACCGCCGCGGCTAAGGTTTCGGCGGCCGTGATTCTTCCGAGTGGACTCTCGATGTCGTTGATAAGGCCGGCTGAATAGAGACATTCAAGCCGTTCCTTGATGGTTCCTAGTGCTGCGGTTGACGCGCCCGGTTGAGAGTCGAAAATCTTGACCGACAGCCCTGCGCGTGCGAAAACAATCGCCCAACCGCCACCTACAAGCCCGGCGCCGACAACCGCCACAGGTTGTCCACGAACGACGTCCGACGCACTTCGATTCAATGACTCGCCTCCCTCGGAATCAGAACCTGATTACCTGAGCAAGGATTGTATCCGGCTCCCAAAAATCGTTTCTGGGAACCAGGCATGCTTTCGCCCAGTTGTTCCGTCCCGGCTTTTAGTGTTAACTCAGGTCAATGCCTTTCTTACGGGCAGAAAAGGAGTGCACTTTCTGAAAAATCAGCGGTTCTGGCGCCAATCTCTGCCAGTCCTGATGGCTGTATCGCTTGCAACGCCAATGTTTGGCCAAGAATTAAGCGACGCGGCCGTACGGCAAATAAACGATGTTTTGAGCATTAAGCGTTCACTTAACAGAGCTCAACGGAAGTTATCTTCTTCCTTAATCCTGGGCGGGATGGCCGCCAGAAATCAAACTGCGGCGGGACTGCCGCGATCTCTTTTTCGTCCATTGAAAACCGACCGGCGTGGACTGACGGTCATTGACCTGAAAACAAATTCGATCGAGGCAGCCCAACAGCAAATTACCGCGCTCGGAGGAGAGGTCGTCCATACTTCCTGGCACAACGGCGCAATCCGAGCCAAGATGTCGGTATTTAATCTGGAACGGCTGGCTGCGTTGCCGGAAGTGCGATCGATACGGCCGGCCATTCCGATCGTCACGAACGGGGTCTTTTCCCGCCGCTTGCCCTCGCGTCCCTTGCAACAGTTCTCCTTGCTGAACTCTCTCCATCTTGCGCCGTTCATCGGTTCCATCACGGGCCAGGGATACATAGCGCATGCGGCGAACCAGGTGATTCCCGGCGGCATTGACGGCACCGGCGTCAAAATTGGCGTCATTTCAGATAGCGCGCTGCCGGACCGTGTAGCCGCTCTGATCGCCAGCGGTGATCTTCCCGCGGACCTGACTGTCCTGCCCGGGCATCAGGGGCCTTCGAACGGCACGAACGAAGGTACAGCCATGATGGAAGTCATTCATGATCTCGCGCCTGGTGCCAAACTCTTCTTCGCTAGCCTCTATACAACTGATTATGCAAGCGATGACGATATTGCGGATACTATCCGCGCGCTTCGATTCGTATATGGGTGCGACATCATCGTCGATGACGTAACCTCTGTCGGGGAACCGGTGTTCCAGGACGGGGTCATCGCCCAGGCAGTAAACGATGTCTCGGCTGATGGAGCGCTGCACTTTTCGTCAGCGGGGAACGCCGGAAATCTTACCTATGGCACTTCGGGCACATGGGAAGGCGATTTTGAGGACAGCGGCGGAGCGGGTACTTTCGTTGACGAAGCCGAAGGCGGGCCAGTTCGCATCCATGACTTTGGCCAGGGCGGAACACCTCGGCTGTTTAACACTCTCACTTCGCCGGGTTCCTCGATTGGACTCCAATGGTCGGATGCAACGGGTCACAGCGGCAACGACTACGACCTGTTCGTCTTCGACAGCACAGGCACCGTCCTTAAGGACGCTTCTGTTGATCGCCAGACGGGATCGCAGGATCCGTTCGAAATTGTCTATGGTGAGAACTGTGGAACGGCCTTTGCCCTCGGGTATTGCCCTGCCGTGGGCGACCGCCTCGTCGTTGTTCTATTCGATGGCACCGCTCGGGCGCTGCACGTTGACACAGGCGGGGGCAGGCTCGCAATCGCAACCGGCGGCGCGACTTATGGGCATCACGCCGGCCTGAATACCGTGTCGATCGCAGCTACAGCCTGGAACAGCGGGCATGCGGCTATGACGGCGTTCACAGGCTTTCAAAATCGGACCGAAAGCTTTAGTTCCGACGGGCCCCGGAAGATCTTCTATCGTCCGGACGGATCCGCCATTACGCCAACCAATCTTCTGTTCTCCACAAACGGAGGGGCGACTCTACAAAAGCCGGATCTGACCGCGGCGGACGGAGTCTTTACCAAGACTCCCGGATTCCTGCCGTTCTTTGGAACGTCAGCGGCGGCGCCACATGCAGCAGCGATTGCGGCTCTGGTGAAATCTGCCAATCCGTTTCTGACGAACGCCCAAATCCGCCAGATCCTCACGGAAACGGCCCTCGACACAATGAACCCGGGTGTCGATCGCGATTCGGGGTTCGGCATAACCATGGCTGCCGCCGCGGTCCGGGCCGCAATGTCAGCGATACCTTAGGGCCGCTTCGATAGCGAGTGAAGCTCAAGGCTGGGCCCTACAAGTCCAGCCTTCTCTATTGAAGGGATTTCCGTTTTCGAACGACAAATGCTCCCGCGCCGAGGGCCATGACGACAAACCCGCACGTTGCCGGCTCCGGAGCATCACTAAAGCTCGTGTCGACAAAGCCTTCAACCAACACGCGAAATGGCTGTCCTATACCGGCAGCGCTGGGCGAAGCGTCGTTCACAACGATTGCCAGCGTCGCGCCGGGCGGCACTACCACCTGGAACGCTCTTGGATCATCTCCAAAGAAATTCCCAGAGTTCCCCGCGTCGCCTAGATAATTAACATCCAGACCAATGTTAGGGGCTGTGCCGCCGGGCGTGTACACATTAAGGTACGCCGATGCGAATGTCTGCGCCATTCCGCTGACATCGTCGATGGTGATTTGGATGTACGGGTACGCAATGTTTGGCAGGGCGAAAGTGTCATAGCGGTAAGGAACTGTAGGGTTCAGTATTCCCGGGAATGCTTTCGGAGTGGACCAGTCGCTCGGGACGTTGTCTCTACCGAGCCTTCCGAGTTGAACCGGATCGGTTGGCGCTATTGCTGTTAAGCCAGTGTCGAATATGGTTGCGCCGCACGAGAGGCTCGCCAAGACAGCCGCAAGCAGTATGGCATTCAAAGTAGCCCGTACCGGAATTATCCACAATTCGGAACTGATCGATTTAAATTCCCGGACACGTAGCATAGTTCTATCCAGACTACGCTAAAAAGCCCGTCAATTTCTCTTCGAAAATGACGGGCTTTTTTATTACGCGTGCTGAATGTTACTCAATCTCGCGCGGACGCTTTTTGCGGTTTCGCTTTCGTGCCAATGCTTCTTTGGTACGACGCTTTTCACCCGGCTTCAGATAAAACGAATGCCGTTTGATTTCCTTAACAATATCTTCCTGCTGCACTTTGCGCTTGAATCGGCGCAGGGCGCTCTCTAAAGTCTCGCCCTCTTGCAGATGCACTTCTGCCAACTAAAATTCACCACCTTCCGCGAAATCCCATTTTACATGCAAAATGAGATCAGAGCACGTTTCTGCCCATTTTAAGAGTGCTCGGCGCATGAGGACTTCTCAAATGTTTCGATCCGGTTACTCGCGCCCGAGCTCCCTTATACGTGCAAAGTACCGTCGTACCTGTGCTACTTGGACGGATCAACCAGCGCCTGATACACAGTAGAATGGCTGCGGTACTC
>JBJMGJ010000347.1:0-4223 GCA_045807965.1 Bryobacteraceae bacterium
CAACCCAAGAATCAATTCCATCGTCCTGAGAACGCTGGTCTGGTTGTACATCGCGGAATCGACCACGCCGCGCTGAGTAAAGGGCGAGATCACAAAGGCGGGTGCCCGGTGAGAGTCGACGTGGTCAGGGCCGTTTTGAGAATCGTCTTCAATGACGAAAATGACTGTTGAACCCCAGGCTTTGCTGCGAGAAATGGCTTCTACCATCAACCCCAGAGCGTAATCGTTATCTGCCTCATAGGAGAGCGGACTCAGTGCGCCCGCCTTGGTGCCCTCGGTATGGTCGTTACCGAGGCGCACAATGCTTAACTGCGGGGTTTTGTTCTGCGCCTCAAATTGCTGCCACTCGCGGATGAATTCTTTCGCCCGGTTCACGTCAGGGTAGTCCAAGTCGAACCCTCGGTAATCCATATCTGTGTAGGGCACTAAGGCCTGGTCGTGTATCCGGCCAATCTGACGGGTTCCAGTGACGGATTTAAGCGGAATGTTCGTCGTCCAGTCTCCATAGTTGCGGATGGACAAACCTGCTTGCAACGCGTTGTTCCAAAGATATCCGGCGGGGGGCGTGTTGGCTGGTTCGGTTCCCTCGAAATCATAGCTCTTCCGCCGCCCGGCATATTCGTTCGGCCATGTTTTGACGGTGTAGTCTGGCGCAATCGCCGCCACGGCCCAGTTCTGGCCTTCGGCCGATACGTCCGCGTTCTCGTAGAAGTTGTCGTACAGAATGAAATCGCGTGCGAGTTGATGATGGTTTGGCATCACCTGCTCGCCGAAGAGGGTCAGTGATTTGTCGCCGTTCCCTTTTTCAAGGTCGCCGAGCACTTGATCATAGGTGCGGTTCTCCTTGATGATGTAGACCACGTGCTGGATTGGTGAAGTATGTTCTTCCGTCTTCGCAAAGAAGGCGGTCTGCTCGTTGTCGATAGGTCCAAAAATGAGATCGTCCCGATACGGCGAGTTGCGGCGCACCGTTGCGGTGTAATTGCTCAGCATTGCTTGATCCGCGGGCGGAATAAATGCAACCGTTCCTGTTTGTATGTGACCCACATAACCGGGGGACGTCACCGGTCCGCCTGCCCAGAGCGGTTGATTAGGTTTGGTGGTGACAGGGCCGTCTGGATTTGCGCGGCTTCCGAGACCCTTGCCATTCGCCACAACGAGTGCTCCCGTGTTCGCGAGCGCCACCGCGGTTGGGTACCATCCCGTGGGAATAAAACCCGCCACGCGGCTGAACTGTTGCGAAATGTCAGTCACGGCAATCGCGTTAGCGTCAGAGCAGACCGTATAAAGCAAATTACCTTCCTCATTGAGCGCCAGCGCGGAAGGTGTCATGCCGAGAGGCTGCATCGGCGTCAGAGATAGATTGATGGTCTCTAACGGTGATAGCACGCCCTCTTTGGTGACTCCGAAAGAATAAACGTTGTTCGTATTGGAAGCTGTTACAAAGAGCCGGGCGATATTGTTTGACGGTGCTCCGTCGCTGGGAGCCGGCCGGTTCAGCAGAACCATGTCGGTTGCGTGAGGCCCGACTCGCGTAATGGAGATGTCGCTACCAGTGTTCGCGTCAAGCTGGCGAACCGTTCCATCTGCCCAACTACTCACGAACAGTCGCCTTCCGCCGGGCGCTACGAGGATACGGTAAGGACGGCGACCGGTCTTCCAGCGGTCGATCACCTGGCCCGATTGCAAGTTCACCACGGCTAAGCTGTCGTTGTAGAGGTCAGCCGCGTACAGCAAGTGTTCGTCCTGAGAGAGTGCGACATCTCCAATGAACACGGCCGACTTGCTGCCGCTCGGGCCAGTAATTGGGAGCTCGCGTCCTTTGGTCATTGAGCCGGTCGCCGGGTCGAGAACGAGTTGATAGACCGTGCCGCGGCTTCCGCCGCCGACGTAAACAGTCGTTCCATTCTTTGCGACGGCCAGACCAAGCCATCCGTCCGGGATGGCCGTTCGGCCTAATTCACGTTTGCCCGCGACATCGATCACGCTGACCGTCGGTGGATCGTAGCCGCCATTGAGAACAAGCAGGTGTTTGCCTCCGGACGCAAAGGCCATGCTCATCGGAAACGTGGAGACGGGAACCTGGTCCCCCGCTGGGCGGATGGTCCAGCCGCTATTCAGAAGGAAACCGCCGTCCGGGAGTTTGCCTACGCGCTCCGATGTTTTCTGGGGGGTTGTGTCCTGAAGGAGCAAGGCGCCCGCCGATGTCAGAGAGAGCAGCAGAAGTAATTTCATTCCGTGAACCTGTGCGCGATGGGAAAGCGCCTTCCTACACCAAATGCCTTTGCTGTGATCCTCAAGCCGGGTGCCGCCTGTTGGCGCTTGTATTCGTTCCGGTCGACTTTGCGCACAATGTCCCGGACCAGGTCTTCAGGGATTCCGTATCGTTCTGAGATCTGCGGTACGGACTCATATCGCTCGATATACGCTTCCAGAATGCAATCGAGAACGTCGTACTCGGGAAGACTGTCCGTATCTTTCTGGTCAGCGCGAAGTTCAGCGGAAGGCGGTTTGGTCAACGTACTCTCGGGAACCGGAGGTGGAACTCCGCGAGACTGCGCTCGTGCATTCGCGAGGCGAGCAAGACTGTAAACCATTGTTTTTGGTACGTCGCTGATGACAGCCAGTCCTCCGCACATGTCGCCGTAAAGCGTGCAATAGCCGACTGCGATCTCGCTTTTATTGCCGGTGGTCAGAACGAGAGAATTGAACTTATTCGAAAGCGCCATGAGTACCAGACCGCGCAACCGGCTCTGCAGATTCTCTTCCGTGGTATCTGCGTTATACCCGGCAAACAAAGGGCTTAAGCTCCCAAGCATCGTCTCGTAGCCGTCTTTGATGCTCACGACTTCGAACCGTATGCCGAGCCGCTTCGCGAGGTCGCGCGCATCGTCGAGGCTGTGTGCGGACGAATAGGGTCCAGGCATGCCGACACCGGTCACGTTTTCCTTGCCGACCGCCTCCACCGCAAGCGCCGCGACGAGTGCGGAATCAATTCCGCCGCTGAGCCCGATCAATACGCTACGAAATCCGCACTTTCGAATGTAATCGCGCGTGCCGAGGACTAAGGCTTCAAAGGCGGCCTCGTTGTCATTCTTATGGTTGGTATGGACATCACCTTGTCCCGTTATCGAGTCGAAACAGACCAAGTCCTCCTCGAACGATTTCGCCTGGGCTGCGACCTCGCCCGCCGAGGTCATAGCGAAACTCGAACCATCGAAGACAAGCTGATCATTTCCGCCCACCATGTGCGCGTAAACCTGCGGCAGCCGGAATCGGGCTGCGGTGGCACGGAAAATCGCTTCCCGTTGCCGCCGTTTCCCGATGTTCCAGGGCGACGCGTTGATCGTGATAATCAGGTCGGCTCCTTGCCCGGCGAGTTCCTCGATCGGGTCTCGGCTGTAGCGGCGCCGCTCCCAATACTGTTTGTCGTTCCAAGCGTCTTCGCAAATACCGAGAGCAATGCGTGTCCCGCCTACAGTACAAATGCACTGTTTCTCGCCAGGCAGGAAATACCGCGCCTCGTCGAAGACGTCGTAGGTCGGAAGCAGCATCTTGTTCTGCCTCATCAGGAGATTCCCCCCCTGGATGATGGCAGCGGAGTTTTGAGCCCCGATCGCCGCGTTTTTAGGCGATTGTGCCGTGTAGCCAACGACAATGGCAGGCTTCAAGCCGGCGGACTCGGCAATTATGCTTTCTAAGGCTTCATTTGTTCGCTGCAGGAACGATTGCTTCTCGACAAGATCGCGAGGCGGGTATCCGGTCAAAGCAAGTTCCGGAAAGACGACGATCTCCGCTCCGGACGCTTCGCCTCTTCTCGTAAAATCAAGAATCTTCGCACGATTACTGTCCAGATCCCCAACAGTGTTATTAATCTGGGCGATAGCAACACGCATGAGTCTTCATTCTATCGGCGAGGCACAAGCGTCGTTTTGCAACGCGCGCCCCTGCTCGGTCGTCTAACACATGGCAGCGGTCCTCGGAGATAAGCGTTACGCTAAGGGAGGGGAAGGGAAGTGACCGTCAAGTCCGCATCGTTGGTGTTGGCGACCGTAGCGCTGTTGATGCCGCTGGGCTTACGGGCTCAGCACGGGCATAACGGAGTTGCTGGTTCTGGTATTCGTCCCGGAGCCTATTCCGGTTCGGTTCCGGGGGCGCGTCCGGTGAATCCTAACCTGGGAAGCCTGCCCTACGGACTCCGGACCGACATACCGACTCCGATC
>JBJMGJ010000348.1:0-11604 GCA_045807965.1 Bryobacteraceae bacterium
TTCCGGTCTTGTCCGCCTGGATGATGAAGGAAAAGCGCCAGGATGAGGAACACCGCGGTGTCTTTGGCAAGCTCCACGATGGCTACACGCGATACCTCCAGTCCACTCTTCGTTTCCGTTGGCCGTTGGCGCTCATCTACATTGCTGCTTCGCTTGTATTCCTGTGGATCTTCCTTCCCCACATGGAGACGGAGATCTTCCCCGATGTTGCCGCCCCTCTGCTCCAAATCCGTTTGCGAGCTCCTACAGGCACGCGCATCGAGCAAACCGAACCAATCGTTCTGAGAGCGCTCGACGTAATTAAACAGACGGTTGGACCGGACAACGTCACGATTACAAGTGATTATGTCGGGACGCAGCCGGCCAGCTATCCCGTCGATCTGATCTATCTGTTCACGGCCGGTCCTCAAGAGGCCATTATTCGGGTTGGTTTGAAAGAGAACGTAAAGGGGGATGAAGCGCTTCGCGAACGCATTCGATCGGCTCTGCGGCAGAATCTTCCAAACCTGCGGATTTCTTTCGAAGCCGGCGACATTATCAGCCAGGTCATGAGTTTTGGGTCGCCGACTCCCGTGAATATCGCTGTCCAAGGGCCAGCTCTCGAGGATGACTACACCTTCGCAAAGAAGATTCAGAACGAACTCTCGAAGCTGAGCTTCCTGCGCGATCTTCAGTTTGCACAAACCATGGACTACCCCACCGCCCATGCCGACATCGACCGCGACCGCGCGGGCCAGTTTGGACTGACCATGTCCGATGTCGCGCAATCCTACGTGGCGGCCACGGGATCGACGCGCTTCACCTCGCCCAACTATTGGCGTGATCCGAAGTCTGGCGATGCGTTTCAGATTCAGGTTCAGTATCCGCCGAATCAGATGCAGTCGCTCGATCAGATGAGGTCAATTCCACTGATGCAACCGGGGCACACCCAGCCCTACTTGAGTGATATCGCGACGATCACGACGCCCAGAGTCCCAGGCGAGGTGGATCGTTACAACGGACAGCGAGTGGTTGCGCTCACCGCTAACCTTCACGAGGTTCCGCTTGGAAACGCGCTCACACCCATTCAGCAAGCCATTCAACGCGCTGGAACGCCGCCGCGCGGTGTTAGCATTCACATGCACGGGGAAGCGCCGGGATTGGAGGAGACGATTCATGGCCTTCGTATTGGTCTTCTGCTCGCGGTGGTTGTTATCTTTCTGTTGTTAGCCGCCAACTTCCAGTCGTTCCGACTCGCGGTAGCCGTGATTCTCACGACGCCTGCAGTGCTATGCGGTGTATTGATCATGCTGTGGATTACTCGGACCACACTGAATGTCCAGTCGTTCATTGGCGCCATCATGGCGATTGGAATCGCTGTCGCGAATTCGATTCTATTGATCTCTTTCGCTGAGCGTCACCGACTGGAACAAAAGAGCTCTTCCACCGATGCCGCACATCAGGGTGCCAGCTCGCGCCTCAGGGCAATCTTGATGACCGCCGCGGCGATGATCTGCGGAATGCTTCCCATGGCCGTTGGATTGAGCGAGGGTGGGAGCCAGACAGCGCCACTGGGTCGGGCCGTCATCGGAGGGCTGCTGCTTTCCACGTTCGCCACACTCACCGTGCTCCCCGCAATCTATTCGATTCTTCAACAGAAAGCTTCTACTGCTTCCATGTCCTTGAATCCCGATGATCCTTCGAGCCGATACTATGAAGCGCCGCATTCGTGATCTAATCTGTGTTTCGATTTTGCTGATCGGCACACAGCAACTTGGATCGGCACAGACAATCAAACTCGCAAAGGTCGTATCGAAGCGGGTTATGCGTACAACGGAGTTGCCGGGCGAGTTCTATCCCTTCCTCAGCACCGAACTGCACGCGAAGGTGGCCGGCTATGTCGACAAGGTGCTTGTGGATCGCGGAAGCGTAGTCAAGCAGGGAGAGTTGCTCGTCCAACTGAGCGCTCCGGAGCTCGAAGCGCGCATCGCTCAGGCCCAAGCGCAGCTAGCAGCTACTGAATCAGACGAAGCGCAAGCGGAAGCGCAACTGGCAGCGTCTCAAAGTAATTTCGAGAAGCTTAAGGACGCGGCAAGAACGCAGGGTGCCGTTGCTGAAAACGATCTGGTTCAGGCGAAACAGCAGACCGATGCTGCGCAAGCCCTCGTTCGATCCCGTCAAAGAACGGTCGAGTCAATGAAGGCCAACTTGAAATCGCAGCAGGATCTCGCGGCCTACCTTCGCATAACAGCTCCGTTCGATGGCGTGATCACGACGCGCTAGATCCATCCGGGGGCGCTCGTCGGTCCCGGTTCGGATGTGCCGCTATTACAGCTTGATCAGGTTTCGCACCTGCGGCTCGCTGTCGCGGTTCCGGAGGCCGATGTCGCTGGAATCCAGAAGGGCATGAGGGTGGACTTCAAGGTGCCGGCACAGCCGGAGCGCACGTTTTCGGGCGTGATCGCTCGTCCAGCGCGCGCGCTAGACATGAAAACCCGCACAATGCCGGTGGAGCTCGACGTTCGTAACCCGGACGGGCTTCTTGCCCCGGGTATGTATCCGTCAGTCCTTTGGCCGGTTGAAAGCTCCCAAGCTGCTTTACTGGTCCCGCCGACTTCGGTGGTGACGACAACCGAGCGAGTATTCGTTATTCGTGATGACAACGGCCATGCACAGTGGGTCAATGTCCATAAGGGAGCTACTTTTGGCAACCTCATGCAGGTGCAGGGCGATCTGAAGCCCGGTGATGAAGTAGTCGATCATGCAACCGACGAGATCCGTGATGGAACTGACCTAAAGAACAGCAAATCATAGGCGGCGACATGCAGAAATCCAACGAGCTATCCAAACGAACTTTTCTGAAAGCAATAGCAGGTGGAACGGCGGGACTGCTGACCGGAAGGGCCGCATGCACGGCGCAGATGCCGTCGATAGACTCCGGGTCCACCCCTGAGCAAAACAATGGACCTGCCGACTACACGCTCCATATTGGCGCCAAGCCAATTGAGATCGCTCCGAAGAAGATCATTTCCGCGGTGACGTACAACGGACAATTTCCTGGCCCTCTGCTGCGCTTCAAAGAAGGTCGGCAAGTAACCGTAGATGTGTTCAACGACACCGACACTCCCGAGCAGCTCCATTGGCACGGGCAGCTAGTTTCAACCTCGGTCGACGGCGCTGCTGAAGAGGGAACGCCCTTTATCCCCGCTCGTGGGAAGCGGCGCCTGACCTTCACACCACGTCCCGCGGGCTTCCGCTTTTATCACACGCACAATCGCGCGGGCGCGAATCTTTCGGCCGGACAGTATAGCGGCCAGGTCGGACCGGTTTACATCGAACCGAAGCAAGACCCGGGCAGGTACGACCGTGAACTGTTCCTCGTACTGAAAGAGTTCGAACCCTCCTTCAGCCAAGGTGGAGATATGGCGCAGGATTTCCTCACACCTGCGACGACGGTTCCGGAACTGAAAGAGCAAGGCGAGACGGCAATGAAGCACTCGCTTGCAAAGGGAATGCCACACGGCTATGAAGTCGGATACAACTCGTTCACGATCAATGGTCGAAAGCTGCATCACGCCGAACCGATCAAAGTGAAGCAGGGCGAGCGCATACTCTTTCACGTCCTGAATGGAAGCGCGACCGAAATCCGAAGCCTCGCCCTTCCGGGGCATACATTCGAAGTGGTCAGCATGGACGGCAATCCCCTTCCAACGACGAAACGTGTCCCCGTCTTATGGGTTGGCACAGCCGAACGCATTTCCGCAATCGTTGAAATGAATCATCCAGGGGTCTGGATTTTGGGGGACACGGCAGATGACGACCGCAATCACGGAATGGGCATCGTCGTAGAGTATGCCCATCGTACTGGCAAGGCGGTGTGGCTTGCACCGCCACACGCCAAATGGAATTACACCTGGTTTGGTTCGGCGCAAGCGGCACCAGAGCCAGACGAAACTTTTGACATGACGTTCACTAAGATCAATGCGGCCGATCAGGCATTCAATCGTTGGGAGATCAACGGCGCTGCATATCCGAACGCGATGGCTCCGGTTCCCGCAACCTTCAAGGTGCAACAGGGGAAACGATATCGATTACGGATGCGCAACGCCAGTGATGACATTCATCCGATCCATCTACACCGCCACGTTTTTGAGCTAACCAAAGTGGCAGGCCAACCGACCTCCGGAATCATGAAGGACGTGGTGATGGTGGGCGGCTATCAGTCGGTTGAGGTCGATTTCATCGCCAACAACCCTGGCCTGACGTTGTTTCACTGCCACCAGCAATTGCATATGGACTACGGTTTTATGACGTTATTCGACTACGTCTAGGTGTTTAGTATGCTCGGCCTGCCTCCGGTAAGCGCCTTAACTGACCCTTATGACACTTCGCCTCGGCGCAACATCAGAAGCGCAGACAAATTTTTCCGAAGTGCTGCTGCTTCTCCATGTAGCGCAGCGCCTCCGGGAAATCGGTCCACGGAAATACACGGTCGATCACCGGCTTGATGTTGCCGAAAGTGATAGCCCGGTTCATACGCTCGAACATCCAGCGCGAGCCCACATAGATCCCCTGCACGCGAATGCTGTTCATGAGAATGGCAGTGGGGGGCACCGACGGTTCAACGCCGCTTAGCAGACCGATGACGCTAACCAGACCGCCCATGCGAACGGCCTTCAATGACTTCGGCATCGTATTGCTGCCGCCGACTTCGACAACGTTGTCGACCCCGACTCCGTGGGTGAGCTTGCGTGCGGCCTCTTCCCAGTCTGTTTCCTTTTTATAGTTGACCGTCTCCGCCGCACCCATGGCGCGCACGCGTTCGAGTTTCTCGTCGCTGCTGGATGTCACGATCGCCCGCAGACCCGCTGCTTTCGCAAACTGCAGGGCAAAAACGGATACTCCGCCTGTCCCCTGGATGAGTATGCTCTGTCCCGGCACCGCCGGTTCACTTTCAAACAGCGCGTGCCAGGCCGTCACGGCGGCACAAGGGAGACACGCACCTTCTTCGTCGCTGAGCGAAGGCGGAACGGCGACCAATCCATCCTCCGAGAACAAAACGTACTCGGCCAGTACACCTTGAATCGCGCCGCCCAGAGCCGAATTCCATTTGTCGCGTGTGATCGGACCGTCGATCCACTTCTGCATGAAAATGCCCGCGACCCGATCGCCCTTCTTCCAGCGTTCCACGTCCGCGCCAATCTCCTCAACGACGCCCGTGCCGTCGGAAAGCGGACGCATTGGCCGCTTGAGTCGAGGATTATAGCTGCCTTGCACCACACGAAGGTCGCGGAAGTTCAAGGACGCCGCACTCATCCGGACCAGGACTTGTCCAGGACCGGGGCGCGGGATTTCAGAGTCCCTCAGCTTGAGCCCGTCTATACCGAACTCTGCAATCTCAAATTGCTTCATGATTAGGAATTTGTAGTAAATCGGACGAGTTCGTCCAGGGTGCGCCGGGCTGCACCGCTATCGATCGATTCGGCAGCGATCGCTACGGCGGGCTTTAGTTCCGACGCGCGCTGACCAGTCACTAACGCGGCTGCCGCATTCGCAAGTACCACGTCGCGAGCCGGCCCGCGTTCGCCTTCGAGCACGGATCGAATAATGCCCGCGTTCGTCTCTGCATCGCCCCCCTTCAAGTCTTCGGGAGAGCTCTGCTCCAGGCCAAAATCAGAAGGGAGCCACCGCCCCTTTTGTACCTTTCCCCCGTCCACTTGGAAGATCGTCGTATGCGTTGTAGTGGTGATCTCGTCCAACCCGTCACCGCCGTTGACGACACAGGCGCGCTCAACGCCCAAACGGGCCGCGGCGTTTGCCAACATCTCGGCAGCTCGTACGGAAAAGGCACCCATCACTTGCAACCGAGCTTGGGCGGGGTTTGTCAGAGGCCCAAGCAGGTTGAAGACCGTCCTCCCCTGGAGCGAAGCGCGAGCTTCTCGAGCGCTCTTCATGGCCGGGTGAAAGGAAGGTGCATACAGGAAACCCATACCGACCTCTCGTATACAGCTGGCCACTTGTTCCGGCGAAAGATCGACCCGTACTCCTAGCTGCTCGAGCACGTCGCAACTCCCACAGCGGCTCGATACCTTCCGGTTTCCGTGCTTTGCAACGCGCATGCCCGCGCCCGCAACCACGAAAGCAGCCGCGCTCGAGATGTTGAATGTATCCGCACCGTCGCCGCCCGTCCCGCAGGTATCCACCAGAGGAGTTTCGGATTCGTCGATATGAACCGGTAGACTCGACTGGCGCATTGCCTCCGCGAACCCGACGATTTCGGCAACCGTTTCTCCTTTGTTCCGGAGAAATAGTAAGATCTCAGCGATCGCCTCCGCACTCATCTGTCCCGACACAATTTGGCGCATTAAATCGTAAGCTTCCGCTTGCGTCAGATGAACCGAGTTCCGAAAAGGAAGATAGCTCTCCCTGCGTGTAGGCATGAGCGAAAGAGTTTCCCGTTCCTCTAATTCAGAGATCATTCAGTTTTGCGGTAGAAGTTCGGCTAGGCGGGGGAGGAGGAGCGATTTCCCCGTCGCCTGCGAATCACGACGGCACAGAGCCGTCGAATCAGAAACTCGAAACTGTCGTAAAGCTGCCAAGCCGCCACTCCTGTTACACGCTGGGCTAAAGAGATACAAGATCACCTCACCCAGCAGACTACCGACCCTCTCAGATTGATAAAGCCCTCGGAAACCAAGAATCGAATCGCGCATCGGCGGGAAATGCTCACGTTGGGACCACTGGACTAAGCGCCCTCTCCACAAGATAACGTGTTCGCGATTTGTTTGTGAGCTCGAAGGTCATCGAAACCGCCGCGTGCGATATCCATCTATTGTGGACTACCGGTAAAACTAACATCGCCGCCGCGGAACCCTTAAGCTGGAAAGAACCAAGGAGTTCCTTTGTGTTAGTCGTCATGACCGCTCTCGCCGGGCGCGAGGAGATCGACCGCGTCTGTCGCCGCATTGAGTCTCTGGGCTACAAACCGCATATCATACCGGGCGAGCAACGGACCGCGGTCGGTATCACGGGAAATAGCGGGCCCATTGATCCTGCCGAGTTTGAAGGCCTGCCCGGCGTCGCGGAAGCGATACGAGTATCGAAAGCATATAAGCTCGTCAGCCGGGAAACCAAACCGGAAGACACCGTTGTGTCAGTTCATGGAGTCCCGATCGGCGGCGACCAACTAGTTCTCTGCGGAGGTCCATGCTCGGTCGAGAGCCGGTCTCAGATCCTTGAATCGGCGCGCGCGGTTAAAGCTGCCGGTGGACAACTTCTGAGAGGCGGCGCATACAAACCACGCACTTCGCCTTACGCGTTTCAGGGCCTGGGCGAAGAAGGCTTGCGGTATTTGGGCGAAGTCCGGGAAGAGACCGGTCTCGGCATTGTCACGGAAGCGATCGACGTGGAAACGTTCGACCTTGTCGAGCACTACGCCGATTGCGTGCAAATCGGTGCGCGGAACATGCAGAACTTCTCCCTCCTGCGGCGTGCCGGACGGGCGCGTAAGCCGATTCTGCTAAAACGCGGCATGTCGTCCACGCTCGAAGAGTTCCTGATGGCGGCCGAGTATATCCTTGCCGAGGGTAATTACGACGTTATCTTATGTGAACGAGGTGTACGAACCTTTGCCGACCATACTCGCAACACTCTTGACCTGAGCCTTGTCCCCGCAGTACAAGGCGCGAGTCATTTGCCCATCATCGTCGACCCGAGCCACGGTACCGGCAAGCGGGACAAAGTTCTTCCGATGTCACTCGCAGCGGTCGCGGTCGGCGCCTCTGGCCTGATCGTCGAAGTGCATCCGGACCCCGACAAAGCGCTTTCGGACGGGTATCAGTCGCTTTCACCGGGGCAGTTTGCCGAGTTGGCGGAAGAGTGCACCGCGTTGCGGGCTCTGCTTAACTCCAGGCGAAGAGTACCGACGGGTGTACGCTGAGGCCTGGCAGTTCAGACGAAACGGTCCGTATGCGAGATACACTAGCGATTGGCCGTATTCTGTCCCTCATCTGAGCGGCAAACCAAATTATGAAAATTCACGAGTATCAGGCGAAGGCCATCCTAGCCAAGTATGGAGTTCCCGTTCCGCGGGGCCAGGTGGCATACACGGTGGAAGAGGCGGAAGCCGCAGCCAAAGAGATCGGCGGCAGTGTGGTGGTGAAGGCCCAGATCCATGCGGGCGGCCGCGGGAAGGGCGGAGGCGTCAAGGTCGCCAAAGATTTCGCGGAAGGCACCGAAGTCGCAAAAAAGATCTTAGGCATGACTTTGGTCACCCACCAAACCGGTCCGGAAGGCCGTGTCGTCCAGCGCCTGCTTATCGAGGAGACGCTGCCCATTGAACGTGAGCTCTACCTGGGCATCGTGCTTGATCGCGCAACCGGAAAGAACGTGTTCATGGCCTCGAAGTCGGGCGGCATGGATATTGAGGAAGTGGCCGCCAGTACGCCCGAGCTGATTCTGAAAGAAGAGCTCGTTCCGGGGCAGGTTCTTCAGCCGTTCCAGGCGAGGAAACTGGCCTTCGAGATGGGTATCCCCACCGCAAGCGTGAATCCAGCCGTTGCCGCTATGACGGCTTTGTCGAAGGCTTACGATGCCGTGGACGGTTCGCTCGCTGAAATCAATCCATTCATCCTGACCAGCGACGGCCGGGTCTATGCACTGGACGCCAAAATCACAATCGACGACAACGCGCTGTATCGGCACAAAGATTTGCTTGAGCTGCGTGACCTCAATGAAGAAGATCCGCTCGAAGTCGAAGCGTCCCGATTCGGCCTGAACTATATCAAGCTCGACGGCAATATCGCTTGCATGGTGAACGGCGCCGGCCTGGCAATGGCCACCATGGACATCATCAAATATGCGGGCGGCCAACCGGCTAACTTCCTGGATGTCGGCGGCGGCGCTAGCGCGGAACAGATCAAAAATGCATTCCGCATCCTGCTCTCGGACCCAAGCGTACGCGCGGTATTGATCAACATTTTCGGTGGCATTCTACGCTGTGACACCCTTGCTAAAGGTGTTGTCTCGGCTGCCACTGAACTTGGCATCAAGATCCCGGTGGTCATCCGGATGGAAGGAACGAACGTCGAGCTTGGACAGAAGATCCTGACTGAATCGGGCTTCAACTTTACGGTCGCTGACGGCATGAAAGACGCGGCGGAGAAGGTAGTGAGATTGGCGCAATGAGCGTACTTGTTAACGAAAACACCAAACTTCTTTTCCAGGGATTTACCGGCCGCGAAGGCACGTTCCACGCGACTCAGGCCATTAACTATGGCACCAAGGTAGTCGGCGGCACGACGCCGGGTAAAGGCGGACAGAGACATCTGGACCGTCCGGTCTTCAATACCGTCGAAGAGGCGGTAAGGGAAACAGGCGCGAACGCGAGCGTGATCTTTGTGCCGCCGCCTTTCGCCGCGGACGCCATTATGGAAGCCGCCGATGCGGGTCTCCCGCTGGTGGTCTGCATCACGGAAGGTATTCCGGTCAACGACATGGTTCGGGTATGGGCCTATTTGAACACCGAGCCCGGCACTCGCCTGGTGGGTCCAAACTGCCCGGGTGTCATCACACCTGGCAAATGCAAAATCGGCATTATGCCGGGCCACATACATCTTCCCGGGAAAGTCGGCATTGTCTCGAGATCGGGAACGCTCACCTACGAAGCAGTGGGACAGTTGACGAAACTCGGCATCGGACAATCGACCTGCATTGGTATCGGCGGAGATCCGATCATCGGCACTTCCTTCACAGATGCGATCCGGTTGTTCAACGAGGATCGGGACACGCACGCCATCATCATGATCGGCGAAATCGGCGGAAATGCGGAAGAAACTGCCGCCGCGTATGTGAAGGCGCATGTGAAGAAACCGGTGGTGGGCTTTATCGCCGGCCAGACGGCGCCCCCGGGCCGTCGCATGGGACACGCGGGCGCGATCATTTCGGGCGGATCAGGAAAAGCCGAGAACAAGCTTGAGGCCATGGAAGATGCCGGGATTGTGGTCTGTCCCTCGCCCGCTGTGCTCGGGGAAAAGATGAAGATGGCTCTCGCGGGCACCGCCTAGAGGACACTCCACAAAAATCCACGACTTAAATGGCACAAGAACAAACATTCGGCATGATCAAACCCGACGCCGTCGCAAACGGACACGTGGGTAAGATCCTCGCCTTTATCGAACAAAATGGATTCCGTATCGTCGGCATGAAAACCCGGCGCATTTCGCGGCACGAAGCAGAAGCGTTTTATTCCGTTCACGAGGCCAGGCCGTTCTTCAACAGCCTGGTCTCGTTCATGACCGAAGGTCAAGCCATCGTTATGGTGCTCGAACGGGAAGACGCCATTGCAAAATGGCGTGAAATTATGGGTGCTACCAACCCCGCCAATGCTGCTGAGGGCACAATCCGCAAGATGTATGCCGAGAGCATCGAGAGAAACTCAGTGCACGGATCGGATGCTCCGGAAACGGCTGCTATCGAAATCCCATTCTTCTTCAGCACGTCTGAACTGCTGTAGCCCTGAATTGACGGAGGAAATTGAAAAGGGAGCGACCTTTCGGCCGCTCCCTTTTCACATGCACGAAGCCGATTAAGCTACTCGCGGTTCAAATGCCGGCGCATCCATTACGTTTGCCAGCGCTTTGCGCGTCTTCTCAGCAAGGTTCCGGAGTTTCGCTTGCTTCGGACGGCTCAACCTTCGTTCCACGCTTCGACGTGCGCGTAAGAGACGGATGCGCACAGCGGTTTCCGACCACCCGTTTTGCCGGGCAATTTCTTGAACCTTATACCCCTCAATGTAGTGGCCTTCGAGGACTACACGGTCATTCGGTTTGCAATCGCCAAGGATCCGCTTCACGTCGATGGCTGCAACATTCATGCGAGGCGGCGCCTGAAGTTCGGGTAACGTTTGGGTCTGCGGTTCTCTACGGAGAAAAGTGCGATGAATATTTAATGCAATACTGTTGGTCCAAGTCAAAACCAGGTTGGGATCGCGTAGTTGCTCGCGGCGCTCCCAGCCCTTCGCCCATGCGGCTTGCGCGGTGTCGAGAGCTGCATCATAAGACAGCCCTCGAGAGACGAGAAAGCGGACTGTAAGACTGAATCCCTTCTGATAAGCTCTGCCGTACTCTTCGTTTGTCATTGAAAGCTACATCGCTCCTAAAAGTTAACGTCTGACTCGCTAAACATGCCAGCGAGTTTGATGACCTGTTGCGATCATCTATCGGTGATGTACCGCTCTCACCTGCTCAGTTAATAGGCAGTTTTTGTGCCAAGTCCCTCCGTGCCTTGCAACTTCTAGGAGCAGATTTGTTATCTCCTTGGAACTTATGGGGTTACAAGCTAAAGCACCCAAACGGAGTGTTGGAGATAGATTCCCGACATGCTCTTAAATGTCTGACGTGAGGCAAAAATTGCGCATTGGGCTGGGTATTCACGAAACCTTTTCACGCTCGAAGAATTGCGGTTGCACCCCAGCAAAAAACGAAGCGGCGATACGATGACTCGTAAACGCCCTGGAAGAAAGGTTTTAAGGGGGGAAACGGTTACTTACGGTCCGAGCTGGAGGGGGAAGGGACAGAGTCGCTCTTCTCGGGTTCTTCCGAGGCAGCTTTCATGCTCTCCCGGAAA
>JBJMGJ010000349.1:0-7298 GCA_045807965.1 Bryobacteraceae bacterium
AAGAGCGGCCGTTTCTCGCTTCACTGGGCTTTTTGTGACCGTGCTCGTCATCCGAACGATCTCGACGGCCATTCATCACCATCTGCTGTTCTTCCATGATGTCTACATGCGCGGGCGCCACATCCACCACATGGTCTGGGGCATAGTGTTGCTGCTTGCGGTTGGATACTCATGGTTGATTGGCATTGGAACGGGCACGCCCACGACACGCGCCGGTCGATTGACGTCAATGCTCTACGGGGTCGCCTCGGCGCTGGTCTTGGATGAATTTGCTTTGTGGCTGAATTTACGCGATGTTTATTGGCAGCGCGAAGGCCGCGAAAGTGTCGAAGCAATGGTCATCTTTGCGAGCCTGATGGCAATGACCCATTTTGGAGCGCCGCTTTTCGAAGGCCTGGTGCGGGAACTTGCATCTCTGTTTCGCGGACGCGCGCGGAACGACACGCGACAGTTTTAGAAAGGCATTGGGTCGCTGTACTTCGTCCGGCCATTCAGAAAACGCCAGGGATAAGCCGTTTTGTCGACCGGCAATAACTTCGGTACTCTTCCCCAAAGGCATTCCGGAGCGCTGCTTCTTCGATGTGGATCCGGTACAGAAGCGTAGTGGTAATGGGCACCAGAATGATCAAAAATCCGGTCCAGGAACGCGTTTGCAACCCGATACCGGTGAAGATGATGAGCAGCCCGGCGTAAGACGGATGCCGGATCACCCGGAACACGCCCGTCTTCTCAACACGTTGCTCGTCCTGGATGACAACATTTGCCGTAAAAGAGCGCCCCAGCTTGAGGATCGCCATCCAGCGAACGGCTAATCCGAGAACAAGCAAAGTGAGGCTGATCCTTCGCGTTTGGGATTCGTCGCGCAACAGGTCTGGCGGATGGAGCCTTCCGTACCACATACCCAGCGAAATGGACGCGATAATCACGGGCCAAAGCAGGAAAAGAGATCCGCGATCGTAATGTCGATACCCCGCTGTTCGTGTGCGCGCTCGAGTGAAGATCAGAATTGCAGTCTCGGAAACCACCCAGGCGGCGTAGAGCACTCCCCACATGAGTCGATTTTCGCAATGAAAGATTAAGCCGCGCGGTATGGAGGATTACGCAAAGGAGGCGCCGCGCTTCTCGAGCAGGTTGCGGAGAACAGAACGGTGACATCGTTCTTCGCGTTCGCAGTAGCATCCGACGGAAAAGTTGCTGGAATGAGAGAGGGCGGCCAGGAGGTCCAGAACACGGGCGGGCGCCGGCTCATTCATCTCTGCGATAAACCTGCGCTCAAACGTCTTCCAAGTCTTATCGTCTTCGGCTGCTAGCGCGAGAGCAACCAACTCCCGGGTAGGAGAGAGGAGCGGGAACCAGAGATCGTAATAGTCGAGTTTGGCCCATTGCGTTTTCGGAACCCCGCGCCGCGGCCGGCGCACCGTGCCAAGCCGTAGGCCTTCTCCGGGCTTTCTCGGAGATCCAAGCTTTACGACTGAGATCGACATATAACCGTCCTCCTTGTTCGACCAGTTTAGTGGCGCTCCGCACAACCCTGAATCCTCAATGCATCCAATCAAGTGAGGTTCATGTAAAACCCACGATGAAAACACTTAACGGCGTTCACCACGTCACCGCCATTACGAACGATGCACAGCGGAATGTCGATTTCTACACAGGGTTGCTCGGGCTAAGGCTGGTAAAGAAGACCGTCAATTTCGACGACCCGCAGAGCTATCACCTTTACTACGGCGACGCCAGGGGAACTCCTGGAACAATCCTGACCTTTTTCGTGTGGCCGGGAGCGAGCAAGGGCAGGGTTGGACCCGGCGAGCCCTCGAAAGTGGCTTTTGAGGTTCCGGCCGGCTCTCTTTCCTCGTGGCGCCAGAGACTCGCAAACTCAGGGGTTCCGATAACAGAGAACGGGAATGTCTTCGGAGCTGCGACCATTTCCTTCCCTGATCCGGACGGAATGCAGCTAGAACTGGTGGAATCGAGCGTTTCCCGGAATACAGAGATCTGGACCACCGCCGAGGTGGATAAGGATAAATCGATCCGTACCATTGCGGGCGTGACACTCACTCGCGCGTCGAAGGCAAGTTCGGACGAGCTCTACACGAAGCACCTGGGCTTCCGGGAGACCGGGGCCGACGGCGGACGGCGCCGCTTCACGACCGGAGATGGTTCAGCGAGCGGGTTCATTGATGTTGTTGAGCCCGAGAAAACGGGATTCGGGCGCATGGGAGCAGGCACGATCCATCACCTTGCGTTCCGCACTCCCGATGACGCAACGCAGCTAGAGTGGCTACAGAAAATTGACAGCCTGGGATTGCAGGTGTCCCCGCTGATGGACCGGAACTACTTTCATTCCATCTATTTCCGCGAGCCATCCGGAATTTTGTTTGAAATCGCGACCGATGGTCCGGGCTTCGCCGTGGACGAGCCGGCAGAAACGCTGGGCGAGGCGTTGAAGCTTCCGGCCCAGTACGAGAGAGCGAGAAATCAGCTCGAAGCCATTCTGCCTCCCATCCACGTCGCGGGGCAGGCGGCAAATTCGAGAACTGGGGGGGCGAGAGCATGAGCGTGCAAGTTTCGCAGTCTGAGTTCGTACACCGCTTCGTTCCGGGCGCGGAGCCTTCGGGACCCACTCTGCTTCTGCTGCATGGAACGGGCGGGAACGAAGACGACCTGTTGCCCATTGGACCGATGATCGCGCCGGGAGCAGCCCTGTTGAGTCCGCGAGGCAAAATGCTCGAGAGCGGGATGCCGCGCTTTTTTCGACGTTTTGCCGAGGGTCAGTTCGATCAGCAGGATCTGCTTTTTCGAACCGCTGAACTGGCAGGCTTCATCCAATGGGCGGCGGCGAAGTACGGATTCGATCCTAAACAACTGTATGCGGTGGGCTTTTCCAACGGTGCGAACATTGCCTCCAGCCTTCTGCTGCGGCATCCAGAGGCTCTGGGCGGCGGGATTCTGATCCGGGGCATGGTTCCGTTCCGGCTGGCGGAGCCAGTCGATCTGTCAGGGAAGCCGGTTCTCTTGCTGAACGGAAAGCTGGACCCGATTGCGCCTCCGGCAGAGGCGGACGCACTTCGATCCATCTTGCAGAGCGCCAATGCGGCAGTCGAACTGCACTGGGAAAATGCGGGACACGGATTGACAAGCGGCGATCTAACAGCGGCGCGGGCCTGGCTCAGCGACAAATTGGCGAAAGTGCCAGTTGGACAAATCGGCCGCCGACAGTAAACTGAACTTGCGGAACGGATTGGCAACACAAACCAAGAATCTCTCGCCCTTTGAGCGAGCCTCGTCCGAGAACCGCCGTGTGGCGCGAGTTGCGGAGCAGAAAGCATTTTCCGAAGCTTTTCGTTGGTTTACGCGCGAGCGATCTTCTATCAACGAGTTGCATCTGCAGATTTGCCGGATTCCCGCCCCCACATTCTTCGAGCAGCGGCGTGCCGAATGGCTGCGAGCTCAATTCGAAGCGTGGGGGTGGAAGGCGAAACTGGACCGCGCGGGCAATGTCATTGCCAGCTTCGGAGAGGACGAGGGCACTCGACCGTTCGTGGTCTCCGCGCATCTTGACACTGTCTACGCGCCCGCCCGTCCGGAAGAGGTTTTCATGTCTCCGGACGGACGTTTTGTCGGACCGGGAACCTCCGACAACGGAGCCGGTCTAACGGCGCTGATGGCTTTGGCCCGCTTGCTGCCCGACCTTCCGGAGCTCCGGCGTGTTGCCGGATCGACTTTGCTCGTCGCCAACGTCGGAGAAGAAGGCGAAGGCAATCTGAGCGGGATGCGGTACCTTTGCCGCCCGGGCGCCCACCTCGCCAGCATTCGCGCATTTCTCGTGTTGGATGGACCGTCTACGGATCACATTACGACGCAGGCGCTAGCCAGCCGTCGCTTCGAAGTGACGTTTGGTGGCCCTGGTGGTCACAGCTGGAACGACTCGGGCACCCCCAATCCCGTACACGCGATCAGCGCCGCCATCGCAACGTTCTCTCAATTCCTCGAGAACCGAAGCGCCTCTGAACGAAGAGCGCGGATATCGTACAACTTTGGGATCATTGAGGGCGGAAGCAGTATCAATTCGATCCCGACAACGGCGCGCGCGAAGCTCGATTTGCGGAGCGAGGATCCGGCCGTCCTCGACACCTTAACGGCGCTGCTGAGTTCGGCGGTGGAAGCGGGTCTCGAGCGAGAGAACAGAGCGGCGCGCGCCTTGCGGCTCAGCGCCAAGATCAAAGAACTCGGTTCGCGTCCCGGCGGGGGCCTAGCACAGGATTCGTCTCTGCTTGCGACGATTCGTTCGGTTGATTATCACCTGAATGTTCGATCGAAGATCGATTGCGCTTCAACGGACGCCAATGTTCCGCTGTCCTTAGGATTACCGGCCGTGTCCATCGGCGCGGGCGGACAGGGCGGCGGCGCCCATACGCGCGAAGAGTGGTATCAGCCGGACGGGCGCGAGACCGGGCTCAGGCGAATCTTGCTGATCCTGGCTAGCTTACTCCATCGCGACAACCCGGAGGGCGGCGCGCAAACTTAACCGGCCCTTGAGGCCCCGATTGCCGTTGCCGCGCGTCTAGAGTGAGTTCGAATCAGCAACACGCGCCGTCCCGTTGGCAAGCAGACCTGACACTAGCCTTCGCTGCATTTACGTGGGGGACGACGTTTGTCGTCATCAAGAATGCGCTTGCGGATGTTTCCCCTATCTGCTTCCTGGCACTCCGTTTTGGACTCGCGGCCACTTGCATTCTCCCGCTTCTATTTCGCGGCGTGCGGTCCACGGACAAGTCGCCCTGGCGGGGTCTGATTGGCGGGGCCGTCCCGGGATTCTTTCTTTGGCTGGGTTATCTTCTCCAGACGTTCGGGCTCCGCACGACGAGCGCTTCGCATTCCGGTTTTCTCACCAGTCTGTACATCGTCGGTGTGCCGCTTGTGGGCGCGCTCCTCTACCGTAAATGGCCGCGACGGCTGGAACTCGCCGGTGTGGCGCTGGCGGGAGCGGGAATTATTTGGCTGACAAAGCCGCCGGGGAGCGAACCGTTCCGACTGAATGGCGGAGACGTCCTGACGATCGGTTGCGCGGTCGCTTTCGCATTTCACATCGTCGTGCTCGGCCATGTCGTACAGAGGGAGCGGGTAGAGCCTGTCGCCGTCGGGCAGATCGCTTCTGCGGCGGTTCTCTCGTCGCTTTCCCTGCCTTTTGAGACGCCTCACATCCGCTGGACAGGCCAGGTCATTTGGGGCGTTCTCATCACAGGAATCTTCGCGACGGCCCTGGCGTTTGCACTGCAAGCCTGGATGCAACGCTATACGTCGGCCACGCGAGCTGCGCTCATCTTCTCGCTTGAGCCCGTATTCGCGGTTCTGACCGCGGCAAGCTTTGGCGGAGAGCCATTGAGTCTTGGCACGCTGGGGGGCGGTGCGCTCATTCTGGCGGGGATCATTTGCGTGGAAGTTAAACCCGGTAGAGTAGGGCCGGAAGAGGGGGAGAACGCAGAATGAAGTCTCCGTTCCGCTACACTAGAGGTTTATCTCGATTCCACAGGATTGTAATGGCAGACGAACAGAAGCAGACTAGCCGGACCCCCCACGCGACTTCCCCCAACATCAAGCAGAAAAACAACCTTTACGAAGCCGAATACCTGGGTAGCGGCACCTTCCGCATCGTGAAGCCAAAGCGGCAGAACCGCAAGCGGCGCCAGTCTGGCCTTAAGGGCACAACCGCCGGCGCGCGCAAGTAATCAGATCTTCCCCACTGTTTAGATCGTCTGCGTAACCTTGCTCAGGGTGCGCGGGCGATCCGGATCTAAGCGCTTCACCTCCGCCAGACTGGCCGCAAAGAGTTGCGCCGGGATGATGTACGGAATTGGTGTGAACAGATCATCCGGTAATCCGTTTCTCCCCTTGATTTCGGCGGGGATAATCACGCTTTGCCCCCTCGCGCTCTCAGCCGTTCTTCGGATTTGTTCATTCGAACGATCGGAAATCAAGTACGACTCCGCTTTAAGTGATCGCAACTTGTCGATCAGTTCTTCGGTGGACTTCCAGGTAACGCCGGCCGGACAGAAGAGAAACGCGGGGAAGGATTTGCCGAGCATGGCAATGGGCCCGTGCAGCAGATCGGCGGATGAGAAACGTTCTGCTACCACATAGCACGTCTCCATCAACTTCAAAGCGAATTCGAACGAGTTGGCGTAATTCAGACCGCGCCCGATGCAGACGGCGTGTTGCATGAACGCATAGCGTTCTGCGCGGCGGGCGATTTCCGTTTCTGTCTCGAGCGCGGCGGCGGCCCAACCTGAAATCTGTTCCAAATCATCGCGCACGATAGAAGCGCCAAGTGCATGGGCCAGAAGATAAAAACAAAGTAGCTGGCCGGTATAGGTCTTCGTTGCCGCCACGCTCTGCTCTTTACCGGCCCGCACCAGAAGCGTATGATGGGCCAGACGCGCGAGCGTGCTTCCCTCCTCGTTGGTGATTCCAACCGTAAAAGCCCCGGCGGCCCTGGCCTGTTCCAGCACCATGTTGGTATCGGTGGATTCTCCGGACTGCGAGATGGCGACCACGGCAACGTTCCGAAGCTGAACCGAGGAATGATACAGAGTGTAGACGGACGGCGCGGCTAAGGAGACCGGGACCCCAGTGCAGATTTCGAGAAGGTAGCGTCCAAACTGCGCGGCATTATCCGAAGTTCCCCGGGCAACCAGGATGATCAGGCTGACGGGATGGTCCTGGCAGTAGCGACGGAGTTGTTCAGTCCGCGGCCACTCTTCCAGCAAGGTGCGCTCGAGCGCATTCGGTTGCTGGCGAATTTCTTCGCACATCAACGACATGCTTGGACGATAACAGAGATGCGGAACGATTTTGGCTGATGAAGAAAATCCGGATAGAATTGGATCAGCAGATCTCACGAGGAGTCTGGATGGCGGAAGCAGATCCATAGTTTTCGGGACGAAATGACCGCTCGATTTGAGACACAGGCTGCTCAACTACAACGTCAGGGCGGCACGAAGCGTGCGGCAAATGTGTGGCTTTCCCGTATGACCGACGGGTCGGAAAAAATCGATTCGCAGCTCGACGCGAAAGATAAGCAGATCGCGGACCTGACTCGCCGCATCTAGAGACTCGAGAAGGGCCCGGGTTCGAACCCGAACGTGCAGTAACCTCGGCGCAGATTTTGTTTGGCGTATTGTTGTCGTTCCGGCACAGTTTCATGTCAATCGTCTTGTAAGAGCGTGGAGCAAGAAACAGGCGCGCGGAGTTCTCATTCCGCGCTATACGCGCGCCGCAGCTGAACTGGTCGCGACCGT
>JBJMGJ010000350.1:0-3796 GCA_045807965.1 Bryobacteraceae bacterium
TGGTTGCATCGGCAAACGAACTTTCCCGTGGTCCATGACATATCTGATCTCGCCGCTCCGACTCACGATTTGAGTAATGGCTGGTTTGCTTTCCAGGACCTGCGGTTCTCCGGCCGCGCGAAACAGGGTTTTCATCGCCTGATGCGTGCAGGAGGCCGGATGATTCTCCCGGGCAGTCGCGCCCCATTACGACTGGAAGACTCTTACTTCCGCAGTGCCTATCTGAAGGAGAAGTTTCTCGAAATGGGCGAAACGTCCGCCGTCGTCGCGCCGGTCATTCACCATGGAGTTCCGAGCCGCGACAAACTTCCTGGCCCCGGCGCGAAGAGGGGAGGCATCATTTTCGCAGGACGCCTGGAACCATATAAAGGTGCGCATGTTTTTCTCGCAGCATTGGCTCGGCTGAGCCCGGAGCACGGTCCGGTTGAGGCAAAGCTGATCGGAGATGCGTCCTCCGCTGAATATCGCGAGCAGTTGGATCAATTGATCGCAGCGGTGCCGGCTTTCGTTTCGCTCCACCGGGAGGGAGCGGTCCCACGTGAGGCGCTACTCAACATGCTGGACAGCTCGTCCATCTTCGTCTTCCCAGTTTCGTGGCCTGAGCCGTTCAGCATTGGCCTCCTGGAAGCCGCGCGCGCGGGCTTAGCCATCGTCGCGACCGGGACCGGTGGCACACCCGAGATTTTGCGCGATGAAGAGAATTGTCTGCTTGTGCCTGTGAATGATCCTTCTGCCCTTGCGGCCGCGGTCGACCGCTTGCGCGCAGATACCGCGTTGCGCCACCGCCTGGCCGAGGCGGCGAGAGCGACCGCCAAGGAATTCACTATCGAGAGCAAGCTCCACCTCATTGAGATGCATCTCCGGCGCGTCCTCGCGCGACACGGGCGGGCCGTCGACTCCTCTACGGCGACAACGCTTCTGCACACTGCGCATCCGCCGGAGACATCGATCAGCAGTTGATGTCCTGACGCTCTGATGGTCTTCCGACCAGTCCCGTAACATGGCTCTAAGGTTAAGATCCCGCTTAAAGCGCGGGTTTTCCGATCGTCTCCGGGCGACCGCCGACTGGATCGCTCCGCCGCTGGTTCAGTTGCCGCATCCGTTTCTGCGATTCGCGCCGCCAGGCCATTTCTACAGCCCGATACCCGATCCCCAGGAACTCAGTCGTCGCCGCGAAGAAATCTTCGGACGCGATCGGCTGCAACCGGCCGGCATTGACCTGGCTCTTACCCAGCAGCTGGCGCTTGTCGAAGAATGGTCGGCGTTCGCCAGTGACTTCTTCCCGCCTGCGTCGAGTGAGGAGGCGGCCGCCTCGAATGTGCGATTTTACCGGCGGAACCAGTTCTTCGAGGGGTTCGACGCCTACGCCTACTACGCTTGCCTTCGGTCCTGCCGGCCAAGGCAGGTCGTCGAGATCGGTTCGGGCCACAGTTCTGCGCTGGCACTCGACGTCGCGGAAACATTCCTGGAAGCGGCCCCGCAGTTCACTTTTATCGAACCATATCCGGCCCGGCTTCAGAGCGTCCTTCGACCAGACGACGCTGCACGCGCGCAGATAATCCAGGCCCCGGTCCAAGAGGTGGACGAGGCTGTCTTTCGCGCGCTAAACCCGAACGACATTCTGGTAATCGACTCTTCGCATGTGGCGAAGGTGGGCAGCGACGTGAACCACATTTATCTGCATGTGCTTCCGCATTTACAGCCCGGCGTCATCATTCACATCCATGATATCTTTTGGCCATTCGAATATCCGGAGGCGTGGTATGGCGAAGGCCGCTGCTGGAACGAGGTTTATTTTGTTCAAGCCCTGCTGATGTTCAATCCGCACTGGCGGATCATCCACTTCGTGTCGTACCTCACCCAACATCATCGTAATGCCTTCTCGCGCTATCCCGCCTGGGCATTGGAATCGCCGGGTACCAGCCTCTGGCTGAAAGTGGCTGGCGACGCGCCGTGACATCGCGCAGGAAAAGTAAGGGGACGACGGGCGACGTCCTTTACGCAGCAGATTTCCCGGCTCGTTAGACCGATCCTCTTATCTCGATGGAAGTCGACATTCTTATCGTTTCTCATGTCGTGCCCTATCCGCCGGCGCACGGCATCCAGATTCGCATCTACAAGATGCTCCAGTGGCTCCGAAGCGAGGGCTTCTCCGTCGGGTTAGTCGTAGCGCCGGCCGTAGATTCAGAGACGGAGGCGGCTCTACGTGAGGTGGTGGATGAACTCTTCTGGCTGCCGTCGCCCGAGCCAAGCTCTCTGCCGCAGAACGCTTCGTGGGCGCGAGGCGGGCTGCGCAGCGCTTTCACGCAGGTCCGGAAAGCGATTGCTGTTGGCGTACGGTCATCACTCGGAAGAGCGGAGCCTGTGCCGCGGAAGGAGGATCCCCGCGCGCGAGAGAAGTGGCTCTGCCCTCCTGAGCTGATCGCGCTGGTCCATCGCGCGGTCGCGCAATGCAGCCCGCGCGCCGTCCTTATACAAGGAATATTCCTGACCGACTGCTTTGCCGCTCTCAATCGTCGAATCCTTCGAATAATCGACACTCACGACATGTTCTCCCGCCGACTTGAGAACGTGACGCGCTACAATCTTCCCGAGCCGATTCAGTATAACGCGGAGGAGGAAAGGGTTCGTTTGCTCCGTTGTGATATCGTGCTCGCGATCCAGGAAGTCGAAGCTCGTCTCTTCCGAGCCCTGGTTCCTGAACGCGAGGTCCTGTGCATCGGTATAGACTTTCCCGTTCAGGGCGGCGCCCCATCGCGCGTTGTTCCCGACTCGATAGCGGTCGTCGGCTCGGATAATCCGGCGAATGCCCACGGTCTCGATCTATTCCTCACGAGATGCTGGCCCGCGATCAAGCAGCGGAGACCAACCGCGGTTCTCAAGGTCTACGGTCGTGTCGCGCGGACGTTGAAGAGAAGAATGCCGGCAGTCGAAGCAATTGGATGGATTTCCAGCTTGGGCGAAGCTTATGAACGCTGCGCCGTCGTAATCAACCCAACAATCGCCGGGACCGGATTGAAGATAAAAAGCGTCGAAGCGTTGGCATATGGGAAGCCCCTCGTGGCGTGGGAAAATGCCGTTGAAGGTCTCGAGAGCGAGGGAGAGTCTCCCTTCATCGCGTGCGAGTCACCCTCCGCTTTCGCCGATGCAGTGATTGGTTTACTGGAGGACCCTGGCCGGGCGAAAGCCTTAGGCCAACTTGCGTTGCGCTATGCGGCTATACGGTTCGAGCGAGACAATGTTTACAAACCGCTCCGGCAACTACTCTGCCAGCACTTCTCGCGTTCGGCACCTAGTCAGAACGAGCTAACAAACTTCAACGCCGTTGGTTAGCCATTGCCTTCCTGCAGTGCGGAGGCGGAGATTCCCGGCCCGATCGCAACAGCGTCAGCGCGATAGTATGCGGATTCTTTACGATGGCTACATCTTTGCGGCGCAGCGCAACGGCGGCATCAGCAAGTATGCCGCTAATATCATGCGTCAGCTTCCCGAGCGGTGGACGCCTATTCTGCGATCGGGCAATGAGCCGGCCCGCATAACGAAGCCACACCCTCGGCTGGAACGGGAGAATCTCCCGTTCAACGGGTGGGATCGGCCGCGGGCTTTCGGTCACGCTCTGCGCAGCGGGTATTTCGAATTGTTGAATCGGACGCGCACATACGATGTTCTTCACCCGACCTATCACTTCGTCCTCCCACATAACCTCGTACGAAAAGGGCGTCCGGCGCTCGTGATGACCATCTTCGACATGATACCCGAGATTTACGGCGATGTGCTCGATCGTGACGGCAGGCAA
>JBJMGJ010000351.1:0-3721 GCA_045807965.1 Bryobacteraceae bacterium
ACTGATTTAATGACTTCTGTGATTACAGGCCACCATGTTCTATGGCAAGTTGCCCAGAACTTATTGGGTGTCATTGCGTCTGTATCAATTACAGCATACATTCCCGGTCTGTCAAGACTTAACAGATCGCTCCAGTCCGTTCCACCGTTCGCCATCTTGTCAAAACAGTCCCCTTCTGTGTGCGCCAGCTTACATATTGACAAATTGCCGTTCTGGGTGCGGATTCCGACGAAGAAAATCGCTCATTCCGAGCTGATGACGATCAGATCGTCGCCAAACGACGCTGTCGAAAGTATTGTGGTGCAGGTGATCGTCATGAGTCAAGAAAAAGGTTCGGATAGGAGCGGCATTAGTTCGTTTCTGTGTTTGTCGCGGGCGTCGCTTGCGCAAAATTTGCTTGAGCACGCCATTGGCTTTCCATCTTCCGCATTCGCGCCGTCAGATACCGCCAGTAATCGAGTGACACTTCCAATGTCGCGACCTCCTGAACAATGCCGGCGAAGTACTGCAGGCTTGTAATGCGTGAACCGCCGCCGTTATTGAACAGCGCCACGTATTTACGGGCGCAGCCCATCAGAATGGCTCGCTGCACCACATCGAGCGACACGCCGGCCCGATACCATTCCGCCGCCAGGTTTTCATCGACGGCGGAGAACACCGAACTGACGCATGCCGGCTCCAGGAACAAACCGCGGACCCGCGCGACATATCGCGTTTGTTCGGGATCTTCCCGAGAGGTGGTCTCCGGCTTGACGTAGGGCCAAAAGCGATCACAGATCTCGATTCGTCCCAGTTCGTGCTGATTGGCTGCGCGGTAGATCACGCTCACTTCAGTGCGGTGTAACTGTTCCAGATAGCTCGTCAGCGAGCGCGTGCTATGGCCGGTGGTCTGGGCCAGTTCCGCCATGCGAAAACGCAACTGGGCCGTGCGAGGATCAGCGTGGAGACACACGTAGACGTAGATCTTGAAAGCTCCATCGGAGAGAAGCGTCAAAGCGTTTCTCATCTCGCACCCGGCGGCAAAAAACCCCGAGGGATGCTTCAGCGTCAAGCGAGACTCATTCATGCGCCCTCCTTACCGCCGCGTTTTTTGCGCATCGATTCCCCTTTCAACTCGATGCGATGGGCGTTATGGACGAGGCGATCCAGGATGCTGTCGGCGGCCGTGGGGTCGCCGATCTGCGCATGCCAGTTGGCCACCGGCGCCTGAGAGGTCAGAATCGTGGAACGAGTCTGATAGCGGTCGTCGCAGATCTCCAGAAAATCCCTGCGTTCGGCGTCGTTCAGCGGCGCCATGGCCCAGTCGTCGATCAGCAACACGTCGGTTTGCGCCAATCGGCGCAGCAGCCGGCTGAAACTGCCGTCGGCATGCGCCAGCGCCAACTCGCGAAACAGTTGGGCGGCGCGAGCGTAGTAAACCGTATAACCGTCACGGCAAGCCTTGTGCGCCAAGGCGGCTGCGAGCCAACTTTTCCCCACGCCGGTGGCGCCGATGAGGAGAATGTTGAGGTGTTGTTTCACCCACTCCGATTCGGCGGCCAGACTGCGCATCAGCCCACGGTCCAAGCCGCGCGGCGTCTGGTAATCGATATCTTCCACAGCAGCGGTATTCTTTAGCCGCGAATTGCGCAAGCGCCGCGACAGGGCGCGGTCTTCTTTCCAGCTCCATTGGCGATCGACCAGCAGGCCAAAGCGCTCTTCAAAGCTGAGCCCTCCTCGATCGGGCTGTTCTAGTTGCTGGCGAAAAGCATCGGCCATGCCGTTCAGACGCATGACGTAGAGTTTGTGCAGAGTTTGTTGATTGAGCATGAGAGTCCTCACTGAATGGAATCGAAGTAGTCGGCGCCGCGGATGTTCGTGTGGGCGGCGACGGCAGGTTGAGGTGGACAGACTCCTGGAAGAGGTTCGTGCTCCAGGTGGTGTCGCAAAATGGAATCGACACTGGCCAAGGAAGAAGCGCCGAAGTGCAAGGCGCGCGCCGCGGCCGCCTCCAGGCGCTCGGTGGTATGCTTGCCGCCCAGGCGGACCAGCCCCAGGCAAGAACGATAGCCCATTTCCGGATGCGGCTTGGTGGCCAGGATCTGGCGGAACAATTGCGCTGTGTATGGCCCGGCGGCATCGGCCCAGCTCAGTAAACGCGAAGGAGTCCATTCCAGATATTGCTGGTGAGCCTTGGGCCGGTGCTCTGGATTCGTGGTGGTCTGGTCGGCCGCAAAGCTGCGAGCGTGACTGGCCACCCGCAGGCCATCATGAAAAATCTCGACCGTGCCGGCAGTGAGGCGAATGTCTATTTTCTGTCCCACCAGTTGATAGGGAACGCTGTAGAAGTGCCCCTCGGCGGGGACATGGTAGTCGAGTTCGACCTTTAGCTTGCGCCACTGGCCGATCTCGTAACGTTCGGCCGGAAGCATGCGCAGTGCGGGTTTGTCGAACGCGGCGAACTGGCTGGCGCGCGTACCCTCGCGTTTGCGGAACGGTTTATGGTTGAGCAGGACGAGTAGGTCGGTGATGGCCGTGTTCGCCTCTGACAGACTGAAGAACGTGCGCTTGCGCAAGGCAGCGACGATCCATCGCTGGACAACCTGAACGGCGTTTTCCACCTTGGCCTTGTCGCGGGGTTTTCTCGGGCGGGCTGGGAGGACGGCGACGCCGTAATGCGCGGCCATGTCGCTATAGGTAGGGTTCAGATCGGGCTCGTAGCGGCAGGCTTTTTTTACTCCCGTCTTTGGATTGTCGGGGGTAACCAGCATGGGCAGACCGCCGAAATACTCGAAAGCACGGATGTGCGATCCGATCCAGCAGGGCAACTCCTGGCTCCAGGTGGCCTCGGCGAAGGTGTAACTGCTGAATCCCATGGCGGCCACGAAAATCGCGGCTTGGTGAACCGCATCGGCCTCGCGGTCGCGAATCGGGATGGTCGCGCCGGCATAATCGACAAACAACTTTTCGCCGGGGTTGTGCTGCTGCCGAAGCGTGAGGTTCTTAGCCCGGTTCCACTCGCGGTACAAGTCACAGAACCGGCTGTAGCCGTAACCTCCGGAATCTGCCTGTTTATATTCCTGCCAGAGCAGTTCCAACGTCAGATCCTTGTGGTTCTGCAGTTCTCTATGGATAGCGGCGAAATCCGGTGGCGGGTGTATGCGCCGGCTGGGTGGACCCGCCCGCTGGCCGAACAGGAGTTGGTCGAGTTTCTGGTTGCTGAGGTCTTCCGGCAAAGGCCAGCGGAGCTGGGCGGCCTCGGCCAGTTTCAGATATTTGTGAACCGTGCTTTGGACGATCGAGCAACTGCGGGCGATCTGGTGCTGCGCCAACCCCAGTGCGGACAGTCGCAGGACCTCGCGGATCTTGCGCATGGACAATGCCTCTTCCGACAAGTCTGATTCTCCTTTGTGTTAAACAGAATCAGATTGCCTTGTTTGATGTCCAGCGCCGCTCAATTTTCGTTCCGACCCAATCGCGATAAGCTATTCCGAACTCGAACGAGTTTTTGATCGTCATCAGCTCGGAATCGTCAATCGCGATCACCTCGGAACGCTGATTTTCATCAGCTCGGAATGATAATTTTCATGGCTCGGAATCCGCAGCGACGAAGCAGTTGGCGTCTATTTCTATTTCGCGCCTGGCGAGGAGGTCGTCCCCTCGACAGCAGCATGTGGTGCTTGATATTTCAAGAAACGCCTTCCCGCGACGGTCACCGAAGCGGCACAAGCTCGGCGAATTG
>JBJMGJ010000352.1:0-5081 GCA_045807965.1 Bryobacteraceae bacterium
ATCGCGAGCGAGCCCATGATCCGCAGGCGGTGCGCGGTGCCGGCGAAGCGCGCGGCGTTCTCGGTCACGTACTCGAGCGTCGTCGCCTCGAAGGAGAGGATCTCGATGCGGTCCTTCGGGGTCTCTCTCAGCGGCTCCCCGTTCAGGCGCGTACAGAATGGCGCTCACGAAGCCGCTGGTGATCTATTCTCGGATGGACCTGAACGGGATGCTCCTCCGGCGAGCGGAGGCCGCCGGCGCTGAGATTGAGAAGACGCGCGTCCTGGGCCTCGAACGGCAAAGCTCAGGATGGGCCATCCGTACACGGTCGGGCCGCTTGGATGCGGATTACTGTGTCGTTGCCACGGGCGCGCGGAATCCCCTGCGCGATGTGGGCACGCAATACACGGCACAGGACACGATGTATGCGCTGGGCTACTGGGTGCCAGTCGATCAGCCTCACATTGACATTCAGTTTTTGCCGAAACTCGAAGGCTACATCTGGGTCTTTCCGCGTGCCGGTCATTTATCCGTCGGAATTTGCGGGAAGAGCGAATCGGCGCAGTGCCTGCGTACGCGTCTGGAACGCTATATGGACGAGAAGGGCATCCCCCGCAAGGATGCAAAATTCTACGGACACATGCTTCCGGCGCTTGAATCTCGTGGATGGCGTAACAATCGCTTGGCTGGCGACGGCTGGATTGCCGTGGGTGACGCCGGCGGCTTGGTCGATCCGATTACGGGCGAGGGTTTATATTACGCTGTGCGGTCGGGCGACTTAGCAAGCCAGGTACTCCTTGCCGACTCTGAACCCGGACGGAAAGAAGAAACGTACCGGCAACTCATCTCGCGCGACTTCGCCCTCGACCTGACGTACGGCGCGGGATTGGCGAAACGCCTCTTTTCGGGCGCAATTTTCTTCGGAGCAGTTCCGAGCAGGATGATCAATTTCATGAGGCGCAGTCCAAAGTTCTGCGAAATCATGCAGGACCTGTTCGCCGGAACTCAGCCCTATTTGGAACTGAAGACGAGGCTTCTGCGCAACGTTAATACAACGCTGCACGAGATCTTCATGAGCTTCTTGTTCCGCAAGCTGATCCTCGGCGAAACCCGGGTATGAACGTAAAACAATCCGAACTTTTGATGTCCCGGGCGCAGGAAAGCATCCCGGGCGGCGTCAACTCGCCCGTCCGCGCTTTCCGTGCGGTTGGCGGCTCTCCGCGGTTTATCGCTCGGGGCGAAGGCTCACACTTGTTTGACGTCGATGGCAACGACTACATCGATTACATCGGATCCTGGGGGCCTCTCATTCTTGGTCATCGGCCAAAACCGGTGGTGGATGCGTTGGCTGCCGCTTTGGAAGTGGGAACGAGTTTCGGTGCGCCGACCGGGCGCGAAGTGGAACTTGCGGAGCTAATCATCGATGCCGTCCCTTCGATCGAGATGGTTCGGCTTGTGAACTCGGGCACGGAAGCTTGCATGAGCGCCGTGCGGCTCGCGCGGGGCTTCACGGGGCGCGATGTTACCGTCAAGTTCGAAGGCTGCTACCACGGACATGTGGATTCGCTTCTAGTCAAGGCAGGTTCGGGCGTTGCGACGTTGAGCCTTCCGGATAGCGTTGGCGTCCCTCGTGCCTTTTCCGATACCACGATCGCGCTTCCGTTCAATGATCTCGATCGCGTGGAATCCGTGTTCGCCCAGGAAGGCGACCGGGTCGCCTCCGTCATCGTGGAACCGGTAGTCGGCAATATGGGATGTGTCCCGCCGGAGCCTGGGTTTCTCGAGGGCTTGCGGCGAGTTACCGAGAAACACGGCGCGCTCCTGATTTTTGACGAAGTGATGACCGGCTTCCGGTTGAGTCGCGGCGGAGCCCAGAAGCTGTACAACGTATCGCCAGACCTAACGACTCTCGGCAAGATTCTGGGTGGTGGCTTGCCCATTGCGGCATACGGCGGGCGCGCGGACATTATGCGCAAGATCGCTCCCTCGGGCCCCGTTTACCAGGCCGGCACCTTATCCGGTAATCCGCTGGCGGTTACGGCGGGCATTGCGATGCTTACCTATATTGAGCAGCATCCGGAACTCTACGACACCCTCGAGGCCACCACGGCGCGAATCGTGGAAAATCCACCCGAGGGCGTGCATGTGAATCGAGTGGGTTCGATGTTCACTTTCTTCTTCGGTCCAGGACCGGTTCGCAACTACGAAGAAGCCAAGCGTTCCGATACGGCGGCATTCGGACGTTTCTTCCACCATATGCTCGAGAACGGAGTGTACTTCCCGCCCGCACAGTTTGAGGCTGCATTCGTTTCGGCGGCGCACACGCCCCAGGACGTTGCTCAGACCGTCAGCGCCATACACACTTTCGGAAACGTTCCTGTTTCCCATGGAACCTAAGCGCCGCGTTCTCGTCACAGGTTCCGCGAAGCGCATCGGCAGAGTGATCGCCATTGAGCTCGCCAAACGCGGATTCGCCGTAGCCATTCACTACAACCAGTCCCGCGCGGAGGCGGAACGAGTAGCGGAAGAGTGCGGCGGGGCTCCGATTTTTCAGGCCGACCTTGCCCAGGTGGAGCAGATTCGCGGCATGTTTCGCGAAGTACGCGAGCGCTGGGGAAACCTGCACTGCCTGGTGAACAATGCCGCACGCTTCACCCAGTTTGATCCACTCGATATCACCGAAGCCGACTGGGATTTCATTCACGACACCAACCTGAAGGGCACTTTTTTCTGCTGCCAGGAAGGCGCCAAGCAGATGCTGGCCGAGGGCGGGGGACGCATCGTCAATATCAGCTCTCTTGGTGGCATCCGTCCCTGGGCCGAGCACGCGCATTACTGCGCTTCCAAAGCTGGGTTGATTATGCTGACCAGGGCTCTTGCGAAAGCATGGGCTCCTCGTATCACGGTCAACTCAGTTGCACCCGGTGTGATCCCTTTCAACGACGTGGATGCGACTGTGCAGAAGATGATCGACGCCACACCGATGCGGCGGCCCGGAACGCCAGAGGAGATTGCCGAGGCTGTCCACTTCTTCTTGAGCGGTCCAGATTTCGTGACGGGACAGACGCTTGCCGTCGATGGCGGCCTGAACGAACGGTAAGCCGTGACTGCGTATGAAGCTGATTCTGTTCGGCGCGACAGGGATGGTCGGCTCCGGTACGCTTCGCGAGGCTTTGCGGGATCCTGAGATTGAATCAGTCCTGAGTATCGGCCGCCGGTCTTGTGGTGTTCAGCATTCGAAGCTCCGAGAGTTGATCCTCCCGGACCTCTTCGAGATCGGCTCGATCGAGACGCAACTGGTAGGTTGGGACGCCTGCGTCTGGGCGCTCGGGATCAGTTCCGTCGGGATGAAAGAGGCTGATTATGCGAAAGTCACCGAAAAATTGACGCTACTCTGGGCCCGCAAGCTCCTCGAGTTGAATCCGGTGTTCAGCTTTTGCTACTGTTCAGCCGCAGGCGCAGACGGTCATTCCATGTGGGCACGCGTTCGCCAGCGCGTCGAGAAGGAGTTGAAGGCGCTTCCATTCCGGCACGTTGGTTGTGTGCGTCCGGGCTTGATTCAGCCCGGTCCAGGAATTGGCAGCAGAGTACGGCTTTATCAGCCGTTCATCGTTGTGTTCCGGCCCTTGTTCCCCGTGATCGTGAAGCTGTTCCCACGGGTTTCCACTACCTCCGAACGGCTAGGCAAAGCCATGCTGCGGGTCGTAAAGGGCCGAGTGGAGGAGTACATCCTGGAATCTGCCGATATCAATCGTGTTGGGGTTTGAAGAGGCGACCTCGGGATAATCGTAAGAACGCGTTACGGTACATGTGATTCCGCATTGTTCTTTCTGTGGCTGCGGAACGTTGATCTTTGAATGCTAACCCTCCGTTTGACTTTGGCCGAGCAGGCGTGTACGCATTGAAACGGACGTTTGTTCATAGTTCAAGATTTATGCACAATCCCACGTAACCCTAACGCTTAGGTTTAAGGGTTCACTTGCGTGTTGCCGACGACTGGGGAGCTACTTGGTCGCAAGCGCATCTAATGGGCAATCTGCCGCCGATCCTCAAATGCGAGAGCTTAACAATCTCTCAATTCCGGAGGGCACAGCGTTAAGCATCTATTACCAAACCGTGAGATCGGGCGTGAGCATAGCGCGCGAAGTGCCTGTCATGTGCTAGCGCGGCAAACTTTTGGCCAGTAAGTTCTTGATAGACCTTCTCAACCTGCGATGGGAAACCATCTTGATTGCTGACGCCGCGATCAGTAACAAAGCGAGTTATCTGAGCATTCCTCTTCAATGCTCCCCGTATCGCCTCAATTTGCGTTTTTGCCTCCTGCGGTGTTTTCCCGGCCATAACAGAACCAACCCGCTCCCGAAGCACTGCAAAAAATGCTTGTTGGTCATCGAGTACGGCTGCCGTGGTTCGCGGGCCATGACCCCGGACATACAATTCGCGCGCCGAGCTTCTTGGCCGCATCCAGCGTAGTGATCCACTTACCTGTGTCCCCGTCACCCACGTAATTGTAAGGCCCGTTTACACACATATCGCCTGTAAAAAGAATGCGTTCGTTCGGCAGCCAGGCGACCGCGTCTCCATGCGTATGAGAGACTCCCAAATGCATAAGCTCGACCCGGTGCTTACCGTCTTCGAAAATCAAATCTTTCGAAAACAAGACGGACGGCGGTTTGAGCTTCGTCGTTTTAAGGTCAGCACGATTCTTGACAGCCTCCTCCCACCTTCCGGGTTTGCTGTCGTAGTACCCGGTTTCGTATCGCCGCATCTCCTCAACAACTCCCGTATGCGCGATCGGTGTTCCGCCATTATCGACATATACTTGGTTGCCGTAGGCATGGTCGCCATGGTGATGGGTATCAAACGCAAACCTGATCGGCTTATCCGTTAGCGCGCGAATCTTGCTGATTATCAGCTTTGCACCCGCGGGAAAGTTCGCATCGATTACAAGAACATAATCCGCGAAGATGATCCATCCGTTGTTGCAGACTGCCTCGGCATTGTCCGAAACGTTACCTTCGTGGAAGAAGATATCCGATCCCAACAGGTCTTCCTTGCCGAGCTCCGCCATGTCCCCTGGACTCGGGCTCGCAAGGAGTTCC
>JBJMGJ010000353.1:0-13157 GCA_045807965.1 Bryobacteraceae bacterium
CAGGTTCCGAAGGACTACTACGCCGTGGACATGCGGCTGCAACTCAAATCCGATCGGGGCGAATCGATGCACATCGTTTGCAGGTTTCCTTCGGCTCCCGTTGAAGAGACTCTGCTGGATAATGCGCAACGAATTCTCTCAAACGTTTTTTCCATTACTTCCTCTCCAAAGTGATATGGGCAAACAGGGCGAAATACGGTCTTTTGTGCTGCGCGGTGTAGTCACGCGCGTGTTCGGTCTAGGGCTGCTGTATGCATTCAACGCTCACGCGCAGATTGACTCGTGCCGATGTCCTGGCGGGGCAATCTTTCAGCCTGGTCTGGTGAATTACAAGGGGAATAGCGACCGCGAGTTAGTCATCAGAATCGAAGCGAAAAAGACCGATTCTGAACCTCGTTGCGAAGCGGCGTGGATCCGCTATAGCGAAGTATTCGTCCAGGGCACGCCCTACGGCTTTCACTTGCAACGCAAACACGTGAAAACGATTCGTGAAGATGCGTGCGGGGAGTCGCCAACCAGCTTTGTGAGCCGCACGAAAACGTACCGTTTTAGCCCCACCTCCAATTCTCAGTCCGTACGCGAAATGTATCCTCTGCTCGCGGAGACTGTCGAGCCCAGTCCGGATTTGCCTGCAGGAGAGAAGTCGAACGCGAATATCTGGCGGTCGATTGCAACGGGAGAGCCGCCCGCCTCGCGGAGCAGTTCAAAACCGGCGACAGCGACCGTATCCGTGCCCGAATTTGTGCGTACTGCTTGGGTGCTGGCGCGAAAAGATCTCGAGGGCCACTACGTAACTCTCGTGCGTGGCGTCAACCAGCGTGAGAGTGTTCAGCGCTTAAACAAGACTCGCACCATCCGGGCCGGTGAGTTGGGCCAGATCGAAGCCTCAAATGGATACACCGCGATCGTGCGTTTTTACAGTGGCAGCACGGACGAGAAGTTTGCATCGAAAAAAAATGTGTTCCGGCGCTGGTACGACAGCATCGGTGGACCATACAGTGAAGCAAAAGATGACCTGTATAGCCCTCTCAGAGCTTGCATTCTTGAGGTGCGCCTGGAAGACATCGTCGAAGTGAATGACTTCATGGACGGCCAGAAGACGGACGAAACATGAAACGGAACGGCGCGGGGCCGGGCGCAGCCCGTTGCCATCGGGCCATTGCGTTTGGGGCCGTCCTGGTGGCCGGTATAGCCGCGCAAACCCCTACTTTCCGCTCGACCGTACGGGAGGTCTCCGTAGTGTTCCGCGTGCTCGACAAGCAGAACCATGTAGTGCCCGGAGTGACTCGCGAGGAAATCCGCGTAGAAGACGAAGGTGTGCAGCGCAAAATCACCAGCTTCTCCGGTGACATATCGTACTCGCAAATCGTTGTTGCTGCCGACGTAAGTGGAAGCATGATCGAAGTCCTTGAACCTCTTCGGGCGGCTCTATTCGATTTTGCGGACCTGGTGGGCGCTGGCTCGGATGACCCCGGCGATGTCTTGCTGACCCTGCTTCCATTTAGCGAAACGGCCCGGGTCCTGGTGGATAGAACGTCTGATCCTAAGGAATTCAAGGATGCTGTGAGCCGCCTTCGCCCGAGTGGTGCGACCGCCTTGATCGATGCCATCCTTTCAACCGTTCTGAAAGCGTTTGGAGACGTGGCCGTCCAGCCGGCGGCGGCTGCGGAGCCCAGGGTGGACGATGGTGGGCCTATTCCAAGCGAGTTCCGCCGAAGAAAAATTTCATCCGGCACGTCTTCGGCTAAGAGGTCAAAATTTCTCGTCGTGTTCACGGACGCTGGCGAAAACTCTTCAACTCATCGCTGGGCTGATATAGCATCGGCAGTCTTAGGCAAAGAAGTCGTTATCTATTCCGTGATCTTCGATTCCGGCACTCCGGACGCGAACGTGTCGAGGCTCGCGGCCCTCACGAGAGATTCGGGAGGGGAGGTTTACCGGGCTAGGGCCGGTGACCTTAAGCGTGTGTATGCACAGATCGCGAAGAATATTCGTGGTCACTACTCCCTCACGTTCGACGCCACGGACGTCGTGAACAGCCGAAATTGGAGAAAGCTTCGGGTTTCAACGACACGTCCGGGCCTGACCGTGTTGGCGAACGCGGGCTATTGTCCGGAGACGCCATGCCAGAGGCCGGACGGATCTTTTGTTGGCGGCAGTCCGAAGAATTGGACTCAAGTCGTGTCGCTGAATCAGGATCCGGCGATCGTCTCCGCCGTGAAGCAACAACTCCAGAACCTTTCTTTTGGCTACACTCGCGAGACTGCCAGAATCGTCAATGAACTGGCGGTGCACTCCCTCATCGTGGAAAGGCATTGGAATACTCGCGAGAAAGACAGCACGCCGCATTTTGAAACCCATCCTGCGAATCAGTCCGTGAACATCGACGCGGAAGCCTGCGGAATTTCCCTTGCCCCCGATCACAACCCGAGCGCGCTGTCAGCGAGCGAAGGTGCTGGCCGGCAGGTCCTCGAAGTCGTTGATCCGGAGATTCGATTATCGAGAAGGCCCGGCGTCCGCGGACCGTCTAAGGGTGTATCTGATGATCAGGACGACTACTTTCAATCGCAAGCGATCTTCTATCTAGTGGACCGGTCAGGCGGTCTCCGGCCTTCGTTGAAAGTGCAATGCAATCGACCTCATTTCCTCGTGGGAAATGGCCTGGCGCAATTTGCGAGCGACGCTGTGTCGGATGCATTGAAACTCACGCTTCAAGAATCTCGGAGTCAACTTCCTTCGGCCGCATCGTCGCGTTGAAGCCTGCGAAGGATCAAGCCGTGTCTAACTTCCCGGATGGTACTCGCGTTCCGTGTGACCTTTGAGCTGATCGCGATAGAAGTACACGTCACGCAGATTACCGGTGCTGTAGCGTTGCGCCTCGTCGTTGAAGTGAGGCGATCCTGGAAATCCGCTCTCGCCTCCAGCCGTAATGGCTTTCGCTCGGACCTTATCGCCGAATTCGACCACGGCCACGAAGCTGTTCCCGCTGGTCCCATACCATTTCTTCGTGCCTGGGTAAGGCCGTGCTTCGAATGCGGCCAGTGAGCCCCACCTGGAAGAGGTAAAACCAACAGCGATGCTTGGCTTACTATCGTTGAAGGGCTGGGCAATCTCTGCCGTTAATCGTTGATACCGATTGATCTCTCCCCATGGTATTTTCCATGTTCCGAAATCACTCGTAAGCCGGTCGCATGCCTTTCCGAGTGAATCAAGCAAGTGCTCGGGCGAACTTTTTGTCAGGACGTAGTCGGCAAGCGAGAGATCGCCTCGGCGCGACGTGCCGAGTCTCTCGCGCCAAATTTCTTCTCCCCAGAACACCGCAAGAGAAGTTGCTACCGAATCAACAGCCCAGCCGCGATTCCAGGACCTCAGGGCTGCGATGGGCTCCGCCAACTTGGCCCTGAGGGGGTGCGAAGCGGGCGCCTCATTCCAGGATTCGAGAAGCGCTGGAAGACTTTTGTCGAACCACGGTAAATAGCTGTCGTAGGCCGCCGACACCAACGATTCGAGCGTGAAATTCTTTCGATTTTCGAGAACTCGGATCGCGTGCAGGCCGCGCGAGGATTCGGTTCCATTCTCGACATAGCGCGGGTAATCGGTTCGTCTGGGGCTGTCTGGGCCAGCAGCAGACCACGGCCAATTGTTGCAGTTGTAGAGCCAGCCGCTCCTCGGATTCAACAGATGTGGAGTCTCGTCAACCGTGAGCAATCCTTGCCAGTCCGTCGCCGGGTTGCTGCCGTCAACCACCTTGGTCCAGTCAAATTTCGTGTCGCGCCTCGGAATATAGTTGCCGTGGAAGTACGCGATGTCGCCGTCGGCATCCGCGAAGATCGTGTTATTCGACGAATTCGCTTTGAGCTCCATCGTCTCGCGATACGACTTATAGTCGCGGGCCTTAGTCCGCGTATAGGACTGAGTCAGGGCTTTGATGTGCTCCTGCATTAACCGAATGCTGATCCACTTGTTTCCCTGCATGCGGACGATGGGGCCATGAGAGCTGAAGTATGTGGTGAACTTCTTCCGCGCCATGCCGCTCGGCGATTTGTACGGCACGGTGATGTTCTTCACGGTGAGAGGACGCGCGCCATTTCCGTATTTTGCGTAGACTCCATCGGAGCGCTTCGAGACCGTCTCAGCGTATTCATCGATCGCGTCAACGCCGCTGGACGTGTGCATCCATCCCGCGCGGTCATTAAATCCCTGGTACAGGAAGAACTGGCCCCATGTCGCCGCACCGTACGCGTTGAGCCCTTCGTTGCTGACCATCTGCAATTCCGACCGAAAGAAAAACGAAGTATGCGGATTGATCAGCAACAACGCATGATGATTGACCGTGTTCGAAGGCGCGATGGCGATTCCATTCGATCCGGAAGGTTCGGCCGGCCGGGGTTCGTCCGCCATGGCAACCTGTTTCAGCGATGTCTTCCCGTAAAAAGCTTCTAATTCGTCGAGCTTCACGCGTTCGATGTCTCCACCGATACTGCCTTCACTGAACGATAGCGCCATCCAGGGTTCAAAATGCGCGATGACTCGCGGTTTCAACTCGGGGTGTTTGGCCAGGTAAAAGTTCAACCCGTCGGCGAAGGCAACCATCAGCTTTTGCAGCCACTCGGGGCTTGCGAGGTACTCGTTTTGTAAGTCATCCGGATCGATAAACAACTTCATCCGCAGATCCTGATAAACCTTCGACTCGCCTTCGACCTCCGCTAACCGACCTAGCGCATTGAGATAATTTGTTTCCACGCGGTTGAAGTCATCTTCCGCCTGGGCATAGATCATCCCGAACACCGCATCCGGATCCGTTTTGCCGTAGACGTGCGCGATGCCCCAATCGTCGCGAATGATCGTGACGTCCCGGGCGTGTGCCGCCCAGCGGGACGTCTCTGCAGTCCCGGCTCCAAACACGGCAGATGCAATGAATACCGACGTAGCGACGAGTTTGAGGGCGAATCGGCTGTTTCGCAAGGAGCGCTCTTGCTGATTCTACTCGGCAGCGTCATCAAGACCCTTTGGATCGCAACATGTTGCCACGCCCGGGCTACGCACCGTCAGCCTTTTCCACCAGACTATCCACCGAGAGCGAGCTGGCCGCGAACATCGAGGCCATCTACGGGAAGGCGGAACGCTAAAGGGCAGAGGAGTACACTCTCAGCTAGTGCCAAGGCCGCTTGAAGCTTTCGAAAGCGATTGGAAGCGGTTATGAAACAACCGAAGGAGTAGCCGATGAAAAAACCACGTTCCACGTTTTTCGTTCTTTTTACGTTCCTTTGCTGCGGCGCCGCGATGGCCCAGCAATCCGCTCCGCCGCAAGCGCGCATCTTCAACACCGTCAAACAGAAGCTCGCCGCCGGAAAGCAGGTAGTCGGCGGGACCGTCGTGATTCCGGACCCGGATACCTATTGCGCGATGGCAAATTCCGGATTTGATTTCCTCTGGATCGAGATGCAGCATAGCCCGATGACGTATCAGGATGTGGCGCACATGATCCGCTCGTGCAAAGACGCGCCCGCGATGCCCTTCATACGAGTGCCGGATGCAACAGAAGGGGACATCCAGAAAGCAATGGACATCGGGGCCGTCGGAATCATCATTCCAATGGTGGAGGACATCCAGAAGGTGCAAAACGCGATAAAGTTCTCGCACTATCCACCAGCCGGTAAGCGGAGCTTGGGAAACGGCCAATACGGCGCGCTGTGGGGGCCCGATTACAGGCGGATTGCGAATGACAACGTTATGATCGTCGCCATGATCGAATCGCCCGCGGGCGTGAAGATCGCCGACGAGATTGCCTCTACTCCCGGTGTCGATGTTGTTTTTGTGGCCAGTACGGATCTCGGAAGCTTTTCGGGCTTTAAGCAGGGTGATCCGCAGTATGAGGCTCTGGTGAAGCAGATCGAACAATCGGTGAGTAAAGCGGGCAAGAAGATCGCTGGCCCTTTGGCCTGGAAGTCCAGCCGCCAGGGCTACTCATTCTTCCAGGGGCCGACCGAAACCGGACTGATCAGAACAGCCGTTCAGTTTGATCTCGGAAACAATCCGAAAAGTGAGTCGCGCAAGGGCATCGCGCCGACCGAGGGTGCAGAGAAGCCCTAGCGGGTACCTTCTGTTTGCTTCTTGAGTTCCGCCCGGAAGGCCGCTTCTCGCTTTGCGACGTACTGGTGGTAGCCTTCCGGGTCAATGAATGGATTTGCCCCGCCCGCCTTCAGTTTTGGATACTTCTCGGCCAGATTGTAGTAGTCGCCATGCGCTCCCAGAAATACGTCGCAGGGAAGTGACTTCAATGTCGCGAATGTATGTTCGTAGTCGCTGACGATATTCGGATAGAGCGGGTTGTTGATCAGTTTGTAGCCTTCGTTTACGTTAGGGCTGCCCACGACGACCACGTTAAACGTTTTACCTCCGTCTTTAACTTTGAGCGTCCAGGTTGTGCAGCCTTTCGTGTGGCCAGCGGTCAGGTGTGCCACCAGAGTTACACCCCCGAGCGAGACCTCATCTCCGTCATGCAGCACGCGGTCCACCTTTGCGGGTTTATAGAAAGTCTTGGGAGAGTCCCGGTAATGGAAATTTTCCCTGCCGCCCGTCTCGACGTCGCGCACATCGGCGTCCATCACCATATATTTCGCTCCCGTGGCAGCGATGATCCCTGCGCTCCCGGCGCAGTGATCCCAATGCGCGTGGCTGATCAGCAGGATTTGGGTATCGGAGAATTTGAAACCTAGCTTCTCCACGCTCTGGCGGATCATCGGCAGGGAACTCTCAAGATTGCTGTTGATCAGGATATTGCCTTGCGGCGTCGTGACCAGGTACGCGGCGAGTCCCTTGCTGCCGACGTAGTAAACGTTGCCCATGACCCGGTGTGGCGGAAAGGGTTCGGTCCATGAGGCACTTTCTTGAGCAAGCAGGCCGGCCGCAACGCTTAGTGCGGCCACGGAAATGCGGAAGAGCATAAGGATCAGTCTACCCACGGGGTACTCGCCCGGTTGAAACGGATCGATGTTCCGTCCGATCCTAAGAATGGAGGCGCCCATGGCAAGTACGGTTTGGCGCGGATTTATCAGCTTTGGTCTCGTTTCGGTACCGGTCCGTCTGTTTCGCGCAGCGCGGGCGGAGCGTGTCAGCCTGAGGCGCCTGTATCGGGCCGAAGCGCCGGCTCGACCGCTTGCGGAACTGGCCGAAGAGGCGGAGGAGGAAGAAGCGCCGTCCCCGACAAAAGGCCGAAAGAGATTCGAACCGGTTATGGCAACGCCCCCGCCGACCCCACGTTTCAGCATGGCTACCGCGGCCGGTACCGCGACAGAGCCGGTCCTCGCACCCGTCCGGCAGGTTTCCGTGCGCGGGGAGGCGGACGACGTGATCACCGAGAACCAGGTGGTGAAGGGGTATGAGTACGAGAAGAACCGCTTTGTGGCTCTGGACCCCGAGGAATTGAAGAGTCTCGAATCGAAAACTGCCACGGAGATGCAGATTGAAGAGTTCGTCAGCCTTTCTGAAGTGGATCCGGTCTACTTCGAGACCTCGTACTACGTTGCACCGGATCGGGGCGGGGAAAAGGCGTACGCCCTGTTATTTGAAGCTCTGCGGAAATCCAATCTGGTTGCTGTTTCGCAACTTTCCATGCATGGACGAGAACACATTGTGATCGTCAGGCCGGGCCGGCATGGTCTCTTGGCACACACCATGTTCTTCAGTTCCGAAGTGCGTGCGGAGGAGGAGTATCACGCGGTCATCGATCTTGTGAAGGACAAAGAACTCGCGCTCGCGCAAACTCTGATCGAATCGTTAGCCGCACCGTTCCAGCCGGAGAAGTATCGAGATAGCAGGCGCGAACGGCTGGAAGAGTTGATTGCAAAGAAAGTTGCGGGCCAGCCTACTACGCGGGTGGAAGAGCCCAAGCGGCAGGCCGCCGTGGTGGACATTACCGAAGCTTTGCAGCGGAGCCTGGCCGCATTGAAAAAGCCCGCCTCCTCCGAGAAGGTAAAGCCGGCGAAGTCGACCCGCTCCGCGGGTCGAAAGCAATAAAAAGAGGCTCATTTCTGAGCCTCCAAAGATAAAGTTCTGTTGCCGCTGATGTTATTGGCGGCTTGGGTAGATCCCTTGTGTTGCGATGACATAGTTCATGGCGAGATAAGGCGCGCGGTTCTCGTGCGGCTGATTACCGCCAGCAATCGAACTCGTATCCGCACCCATCTAGCCGTTCGGTGTATTGGAGTAGACGCCAGGCGATTGAGTCCCAAGATAATTGTTAACCGGACTCTCCTCCCGCCGGGATCCGTGGTGCAGTTTTGGCCGAACCCGTGGTTGTGCATCGGCATCTCGGAAGAGAGCAACGTTACTGCTTCCACGCCGCCCTTTGCACCGAGATTGTAATTTTTGAGTCCCTGGACCCTGGCCGAAGTGAATGGGAGCGCGTCCGCGCAAGTCGGGCAAACGTATTCACTCCGTCGCCGCCACACGTGATTCCAAGAATCGTGTACAGCGCTTGGTTTTGGGCAATAGGCAATAACTGCCCGTTGCAAAATGCCCACCCGATGGGGGCAAAATTGCCTGCAAACAACATGATCTGTCCTAAATAGGATTCATTCATGAGGATTATCTAGAAGATACCTTGATCATTGACAGGTAAGGGCCAACTTTAGTCGCAACGGGAAAATCCCTGGGGCCGGGCGTGAGGGTCGGGCTCCCCAGAGAGCCCTTCGGCACGCGCGTATCAACCACACGGCAGGGAGCTAGGGGGACAAAGGTAAGAGACGTCTGCGCTTGCGCCGCAAGAGAAAGGAGACTGCCTGTGAAAAGGAGCGCCGCGGCGCCCTTTGTTTTGGTGCACTTCAAGCGAAAAGTCAAGAATAGTTTCCTGAGTTGCGAAGCTGTTGAACTTTGACTTGCTTACGTTCCTCGGAACGTGCCCACAGCCCGCAATGTAATTGGGCGTATGTTTAGTTGCCGCCCCGGGGAAACTATTCTCTTGGAAGTGAGTGGAAGAAAAGAGCGAGATGAGAAACTCGTTCAAGCCGTATTCGATTGCGGATTGCTGTTAGCTGACGCCCGCCCACTCGTGAAGCGCGACGGCGCAGGCAGCCCAACCTCCTCAAGCAGGCGCTTACTCGAAGCGGTAATCTCAAGGACTGCTCTGTCGAAGGCATTCTGGTTTGCCTTGGACGGTTTGCGCATGCCGGAGATCTTGCGAACGAACTGCAGAGCGGCCGCCGCCACTTCGTCGCCTGTAGCGGGCGCCTCGTGTCTTCGCAACACTTTTATGCTTCTGCACATCGCTTCCAGCTTCTCACTTACCGCAGGTAGACGGTATCGTAGCGTTTTCCCAGGTCGATGATCTTTTGCGGATCCTTCGGCGGCCATACCGGTTCGCGCTGGATGAGGTCGAATAACTCGCACAGGAAGCGTTTGTGGTCGGCACTCGAGGCGTGCGCGAGCATGCGCGCTGGAGAGTCGGTCTTGTTTGCGAACGAGTGTGGTACTCCCGGAGGAACGAGAGCAAACCCGCCCGGCCCGAGGGTAATCTCTTCGTTCCCGATCTGGAACCAGATTTCACCCTCGAGAACGTAGAAGGATTCAATGAGAACGTCGTGGTAGTGAAGGACCGCCCCAAACTGCCTTGCCGGTAAGCGGTAGTCGAGAACGGTCCATGCGTCTTCTCCCCCCTGTGGACTCTTGAACGTGATCTCAACTCCCGCGAACGAGAGTCGCTCGCCTTCACCATCCCGCAGAGCAATAGGGGCTCGTGCAAGAGCAGTCGACATTGTTCATTTCCTCTCGGTGTTGTACGCGGAATCGAGAGTAGCGACGGGTCACGACTGCGTTTAAAGGTGGCGCATGAAGTGGTTGGCTCTTCGCGTTGCGCGCGCTACCAATCACTGACAGATGAACTGCAGGCCGGCTTCAGGATCATTCGAGACCTCGGAACAGAGGGTGCCGAGCAGGGCCGTAAGAACATTTCCGCACAGCCAGAACTCCTGGGAACTGGGTGCCATGGTGGATGCGGGCATGTCCAAGATCAACGCACTGAAAGCAGCGATCTCTGTCGCAGGCCAAGTGCTCCGGTATGACATCGGGCAGGTGAAGCCGAAGATGTTGGCCGATCTGACCGCCGTCGAGGGCAACGCGGTCGTAGACCGTTCCTCGCTGCGCCCGGTGAAGTTCATCATGAAAGGCGGTTTGGTTTACAAGCAGTAATCACCGCCGGGCAGCGGGAGCTAATGACGAGAGAAAAGCGGTGCTTCTCGAGGGAACGATCGGCCAAGATTCATCAAAGTGTTATATCCGATACATTTGCCGTGTGTGGCCTGGGTTTCTTTTCACACGTGTGGGCAGCGGCACTCGGCTACTAACGTTCTGGTGTCGCACGGTTACCGTGACTTGCTACCGGCTCCTTGCGAATAGGTAAGTGCGCGACGAGCGGACAGCTTGCTTCCCGCTTGCCGTCTGCGGAAAAGGAGCCGAGAAAGTGTCTAAAACATTATGCGCGTGGCTGGCCATGCTTGCCGCAGGTACAACTTCGCTAACAGCTGCGAGACCAGCGAAAACCGGCGCGGTTTTCGTGATGACAAACGCAGCGGACAAGAACGAGATCATCGCGTTCGAACGCAATGGGGACGGAAGTCTGTACGATGCGGGTCGATATGGGACCGAAGGGCGGGGCAGCGGAGGCGTTACAGATCCGCTGCAGTCGCAAGGCTCTTTGACTCTGAGTCAGGATCACTCGTTCCTGTTCGCTGTCAATGCGGCGAGCGGAACCGTATCCGTGTTCCGCGTGCACAATGCTTCGCTGAAGTTCATCGACAAAGCACCTTCCGGCGGTGCTGAGCCCGTTGCCGTCGCGCAATGGAACAATCTGGTTTACGTTCTCAATGCGGGTGGACCCGGGAGTGTTGTAGCGTTCCGCTTTGACGGAAACAAACTGAAGCAAATCCCTGATTCAACCGTCATCCTCACGGCCAATACGACGGGCGCATCGTCGCTTTCGATCAGTCCAGATGGCAAGTTCCTCGCGGTGACAGAGCGAACGCCGAATAACATCGACATCTTCCCAATTCGGGATAGCGGGACTCTCGGTCTAGTAACGGTAAACCACGGTCAGGCTCCGGGCGTCTTTTCCGTGGCCTTTTCATCTCTCCGAACGATTGTCGTCTCCGAAACTGGGCCGTCGGGTGTGACCAATGGCGCAACCATCTCTTCGTACACAGTGAATCCGAACGGTACACTCACGCCGATCAGTTTGGGTGTTCCCACTCTGGGAGCGGCAAATTGCTGGAACGCGATCACTCCAGACGGTAAGTGGGTCTATGCATCCAATGCCGGATCTGCCAACATCTCTGCTTATGCTCTGGGAGCGAATGGATCACTTACTCCAATTGGCGGCACAATCGCCGGTGTCAATCCCGCGGGCAGCACCAACCTCGATATTGCGATCTCGGCAGATAGTAAGTATCTGTACAGTTTAAATTCGAGCACTGGCGACGTCGGTATCTTCGCAATTGGTCAGGACGGATTGCTGTCGGGGCTTGGAGACGTTGGTGATTTTCCGCCATCCTCGGGCTTCAACGGCATCGCGGCTTACTAAGAGAGCCATGGGTTGAACGCTCTTAGTGTTGACACTCGGATTCCACCCCGAGGTTTACGATGGCTGAGAGTGGATGCCAACCCTGAAGAGGAAGCTGACCTGCGCGAGGTGCCTCGTGCCGCAGAAGATCCTCTCCAGACAGATCCGCTTGAAGGATGGATGGAGCGCTACCAGGCCGCTGACCCCCAGGCGCCTTCCGTTTTAGTTCATGCAATCAGCCCCGCTCTCCTGCGGTTCTTTTGTGCGCAAGGCGGAGCCCGCGAAGAGGCTGAGGACCTCCTTCAGGAAACCTGGTTGCGCATTCATCGCTCCCGGCATACCTATCGCCCGGGAGAACGGTTGCTTCCCTGGATTTACGCCATTGCTCGCCATGTTCGCGTGGATGCGTACCGGAGAAAACGGCGCGTGACAATACATGAATCCGCTGTCGACGTGCTGCCCGAGCCGGCACCTGTTCAAAGCAGCTCCGCTGCCAATGTCCCCTCATTCGAAGAACTCATCGCCTCCCTACCGTCCGGGCAGAAGGAGGTAATCACTATGCTGAAAGTAGCCGGGTTGAGCTTGGAACAGGTAGCGCAGGCAACATCCTCGACGGTGGGTTCAGTTAAGCAGAAGGCTCATCGAGGGTATGAGCGGCTTCGCCTGTTGCTGGGGACCGGCGGCGAGGGGACCACTTGACGAACGCGGATACCAAGTGTCGCGAAATAGCACAGGTGATCTCGGAGGAAACTGCCGGAGCCGCGCTTCCACCAGGTCTACAGGAGCACATTCGAGAGTGTTCACGCTGCGGCCAACTGGTCGATGCGTCGAGCATGTTCCCTCGGGTTGCAGCGCCTTCCGCCGATCTGATGAGCGAGGTCATCGAATCTATGCGCGCGGATCTCCGGCCCGTGAGGCCCCTTGCGCGAGCTTCAAAATACGCTGCGCTCTTGGCCGGAGTTCTCCTTTGCGCTTTCGGCGTAGCCACCTACAGCATGGCCCCATACGGGTGGGACGAGATGGGACCGTTCGAAAGGATTTCCGTGCTGGGAGCTTTGGCGCTTGGTGCGGTTGTGTGCGGTCGCGCTCTCGTCAAGCAGATGATTCCCGCGGCGCGCTACCACGTGAGACCGCAGCTCATACCGACGTTAGTCGTTGGTGTGCTGGCGATCGGAACAGCCGCACTCTTCAGTTTTGAACGAGAGGATGCATTCTGGGCTTCGAGCCGGATCTGCTTAGAGATCGGACTCGGGATTGCTATACCCATCGCCGCGCTTGTCTGGCTGGTGTTGCGGAAGGGAATTTTTTTGTCGCCAGCATTGACGGGGGCGACGGCTGGCGTACTTGCCGGACTAGTCGCGGCCGGCGCTCTCGAAGTGCACTGCCCGAATCTAAATGCGTTGCACATCCTGGCGTCACACCTCGGCATTACCGTATGTGGCGGGCTCTTAGGCCTGGTAATCGGGCGACTCGCTGCGTCTCGCGGTCGGTACCGGCCGTTGCGCGCCAATTAGGCCGGCAATGCCCTATCGGGCCGCTGATGCGTGCGTTTCAAGGAACTGGCTGAACATCGGAGGTTGCAGCGAGCCAGCTTATACAACAA
>JBJMGJ010000354.1:0-3764 GCA_045807965.1 Bryobacteraceae bacterium
CACAGTTCGATCCTGTGACCACCCACCATAAAAGTCTTTTCTTTTCATCGACATATGCATATCCAACTCTTTTGCTCCAGTTAGTAGAACGCCAAACCGTATCAGAACCGTATCAAAACTCCATCATTCATCGTCCTCCGTATCAAAACTCTTTCGCCCTTTAGAATCACCCGCCTGACGATTTAGTTGTTTTAGCGCCTCGCGCTTCATCTGCAACTTCATCTGCGAATACTTCTTGAAAACCTTCGCGTCACTCTGTCGCAGCATCTGGGTCACCCATTCATCAGCAACTCCTCCTGCGCTGAGACGGGTCGCGTACGTGGACCGCAGATCGTAGATTCTGAAGTACCGCACTCCTGCACGCCGGAGCGTCGTTTGCCAAACCTTTTTGAAACTCAGCTGGTGCTGGTCGGGCTTCCGCGAACTTGGAAAAAGCCAAGCTCCGGGACCCGCCACCCTTAATTGTTCCTCAAAAGCTTCGGCCGCGAGGTCAGTCAATGGAACTTCCGAGACGCCGGTAGGAGTCTTCGAGTCCACAACGAACACCACCTTGTTGGCGATGTCCACCTGCTCCTTGTTCAGGCAGATGAGTTCCTTGTACACCCGGAGGCCGGTCTCCGTGATAATCCGGATGACGTTCCGCAGGTACGTTGGAGCGTGCTGTTCAATTTCCGACTGCTCGGACCAAATCATGTAGTGCTACCGGATACTCGACTGCACTACAGCGATTGCTCGGAACCAAAGCGCAACAGCCCCGCAAATTGATTAGGCGGTTGCTTCCTCCGGTTCTTCAGAAGAGGGATCCTGAGAAGAGGAATCAGGAGCAGGCCCCTCAGATGGAGTCTGTGCGGGTGCGTGCTGCTGATAAGCATCGAGGGCCGCTACGCCGAGATTGTCGAGATCCTCCTGCGTATCGGCCGTGGCAGAGCTATCGCAGAACGTGAAGGTACACAGAGCCGAAGTGCTTGAGCCCACCAGCACACAACTGCAGAGCGAGCCGTTCTCACATCTGAAGAAACAGACTCCGGGAGACACGGCGAATGGGAGGCTCGCAGTCTTAGCCCGGTAACATCCGATCATTCGGCATACAGAGCCATTGATTTCTTTTACCGGTGGGCACGGAACACCCTGCTCCATGCATTCGAACCATGGATTCCGCTGCCGGCTCAGTATTCCCACCGCGAAATTGTGAACTTTCACCGAGGGATAGCTGGATGATCCGCGCTGAGCGAGTCCAGTCTGCATGACAGCGAGCTTCGCCGCACTGCCCGCCACCTGCTTGTCGCTCTGCTCCCTTTCGTGCTCGGCATACATTCGCTGAATACCGGGTTTTTCGCCATTCTCTCCGCACGGGGCGCATTTACGGCGTAGCGTGCTGTGGCTGGCGGTGTGGACGCGAGCTCCGCTGAAGTCGGCGCCAAAGGGGTCCGCCATTTGCTGCCGGATAATGTTGTCGAGAACCTTTCCGTTGCCGCTGGCACGCGCAATTCCGCTCTCGACAGAGGCATCAACGGTCTCATCGTTTGCTGTGCTCCTTTGCACCCCGAGAAGACGCTGGACGGCTTGATTGCCGACCCGGCGCTGCAGTTGCAGAATCAAGCGGCTATTGACGGGTGCGCCGGGCGTAGCCGAGAATGCGCCCACACCACGCGCGAGATCGGTGAGGGGCATGTCGCGCGTGTGCGGCGACGCGGCGTGGACCGCAACGCTTCGATGATCCGCCCTTGTGGTTGTCGCTTCGACATCTGTTTACCGGTACATTTGAGCCTCCGTTTGCGAAGACTGTACAGCTCTTGCGTCGGCCGCGAGGAGCCCGCAGCCGGTTATCGATCGGGTTTCGGTCTGCCCATTGTACGTCATGAATCGGGCCGTGTGGTCCTGCCCATCGAGCAACGAAACAGTGTCAAGCCAGTTCTGTACGATTCCCTATTCACATTCGCTCAAGCTGCCGGGCATCTCGAGAATCGCGAACGTCACTGACATTGCCCCAGTGAACGAAACGTGTGAAATAAGGATTTCCAGGCGGCCGAACGCAGCTGCATCCAGCCTTTGCTCGAAAAGCATTGTGGTACCACGTCCCGCAGGGTTGACGGGAGCCACGCCTTGCATTGTCAACTTGAGGCAAAATCGGGTCGTTTGAGCGAACGAGCGCGCGGCTTCGATCGGTCACGAGGCCAGTCTTCGCGATCCGGATAATCAGCAACTTGAACAGATGGGCTTATTGCCGCTCGACTGACAACGCCACGTCCGGTTCTCACGTTAAGGAGATCGTGGGGCGGGGGCCGGACCGCCTCCACTCCCGGAGGACCCGCCGTCGGAAGAACCGCCGGCACCGGACGAGCCACCTGCGCCCGCATCCTTTTTGCAATCGGAACAATTGATCGGAGATACGAAGGGGTCAATAAGTGAACTGAGCGCCCGCGCCGCGTTCTTGCGCGCGGTGTTCTCTGCGGCCTGGGCGGACTTTGCCTGGGCCAAAACCTCCTTCTTCCCGCAGCCAGTCGCATCGAACGAATTCGTCGTCCTGCCATTATAAGTTTCTAACCTGGCCTTGTGGTCAAGCTCGTGAGGGCGCAGGACACCGTCGAGGAAGCTTTGAACCTTTCCAGCTTCGCAGTCGGTGAGACCGGCGGGAACGGATGGCATGGAAATCGAAACACTCACCGAGTAATTTGTCACCAAGGTTCCGGTGACATGAATACAAGGCACTTTTTTCGGGCAATTGCAGCTCGTACCTTTGGTTACGGTCTGATTTGTAACGCTGAAATGCCCGCCATCGAAGTTTCCCGTCGTCAATCCGTGCAGAGTGAGTCCGTCGCAACCGCCGGCGAAACTGAAGCTTTCAGGCTCCCCCTCCCCAGACAATTCACCGATTGCAACCGGCTCCGAATCGTCGCCCGTTTGGTCACCCGAACTCTGATCGGTAGAGCTCTGATCGGTAGAGCTCTGATCAATAGAGCTCTGATCAGTAGAGCTCTGATCACTAGAGCTCTGATCACTAGAGCTCTGATCACTAGAGCTCTGATCACTAGAGCTCTGATCACTGGAGCTCTGATCACTGGAACTCTGATCACTGGAGCTCTGATCGCTGGAGCTCTGATTGCTGGAGCTCTGATCGGTTGAGTCGTCGTCCGGTTCCAGAGCACGCTGGACATACCGGTTCCCATATCGGCGTTGGAGTCCAAGCACGTAGCGGGAAAGGGCGGCCCCGGTGAGCCCTTTCGATGGAATCAACCCGGAATGCCAACGATCAGACCCCGAAGTGCTTTGCCCGGAAGCTTTGGCAGTTGTCTCACTTTCTGATTCCTCGTTGGTCAGGAAAGGGCGGTCCTCTGCCGGAGCAAATACCATGCGCCACTTATCTTCTCACCGCCATTCGGCGTTTTCAAGTAGGCCTGCTTAGCCGAGAAGGCGAGAGAACGAAGTGCCAGTCTCGTCCAGCATGACCACTCTGATCCGGTGTGACGTGCCTCGCTTTGCTGAGCCGGTCGTAACTGAGGATTTCAACCTGTTCGAACATGCGAATTCAGGCCTCGCCTTGATGTCCGACTGAGGTGCAGGATCCTGACGCGCATTCGCACTAGAACACCATCAGGTCCGCCAATCAGCGATACGAAACCCACCCCGAGATGCTCCAGCTCCTGAAGCATCACCACGACATTTTGTTTACACAGAGGAGGTGAATGGATATATAGTGTTGGCCACCAAGGGTTCCAAAAATGGAAATCCTCGTTAAGTAGGTGTCGGATCAGTACAGATTTGGA
>JBJMGJ010000355.1:0-3490 GCA_045807965.1 Bryobacteraceae bacterium
AGCAGAGGCGGATTCACGGAATCCGAATCAGCGCGCGTACGCGGCACCGATTGAGGTGTGGAGATTTGTAGGTAAGAGATCAACTGGAACCAGACCGGAGGGAGGAGGCAGGGAGGAGAGATCAGCTTTCGGTCAGGCAGTCATTGCTCGGGCAAGGTTTATGAGATTGTCAGCGATGACGCCGACGGTGGTTTCATAATGCACTCCTCTCCAACAGCTTTGAGGATCCCGGCTGAATCCTGCGTGAATTCTGTACCCATTCGCGCAGCTTCTGTTCATTCGCATCGCTGAGTGTAATCCAGTGCGGCATGCCGGGGTGAAATCGACGCGAGCGGACTATGTCGTGGTCAATCCAGTAGTAGACAACCTGATCACTGACGTCAAACCGTTGGGCCACTTGCTGGACGGTCAGCTCATCAGGCCGCCTGAGGTCGGCGGGCGGGATCCGATAACGACAACGCACCCACTGAATGATTTTGGCTGTCCAGGGTTTGCCTTTGGCGCTGGTATGGCCCTCGCGATTGAGCTGCTCTGCGACATCTCTGTCGGGCAGATCATGGGCGAGATCCCGGATTTTATCGACAACCGCTGCAGGATATCGCACGCGGTCTGCGATTCCGGGCGGGAGTTGCACGGATAACTCGGTGCAGGCGCCGCCCTGCCAACGGATATGAACCAGCAGTTGTTTTTGCTCAGCCGGCTTCTCGACGGTGATGTCCCTGATCAGCAGCCGCAACATGCGCTTCCGGTCTTTGGATTGTGTGGTGGGAGCATGCCACAAACGCGGAAAATCCTTCGCCAAGGCAAGCACCTTCGCTTTCTGTTCAGACGTGGCAACACGGGCTTCGTGGCATTGAAACTCCACCGCTTGCTGCTTTCGCTCCTCGAGCTGAACCAGTGCATCGTTCCAGCGACGTTCCAGTGTGCTCGCTACGAGGCGATTGGCAGGATCGACTTCCCGATACCTCCGCTCAGCGAGCGCGACTTCGTACTCGGCACGCTGGAGACGCATCTGCCACTGACGCAAAATCACGTTATCGCGTGACTCCAGTTCGTGGAGAGCGGCCAGAGCAAGTTCCAGTTCCGCCGGCTGCAAAGCTTTTAACACCTGCTCCGCGACGACCCCGTCGAGCAGATCGCATCGGAACACCATGCAGGCCTTCGTCGCCAGCCCTTCGCGACGCAGCAGATTGCACTGATACGTCGGACAGATGCCACCGTTGCCGCGGTAGCGCACAGTCAGTGCATGCCCGCAGTTACCGCACAGCAGCAGGCCCTGGAGTAACGCTAAACCTTCGCGCGCCGGCCCGCTCAGCACCGTCTCCTCGCCATTGGTTCGATTCTTCTGCAGCCGATCCTGGTTGTTCATGAACTCTTCCACCGTGATGTACCCCTGGTGGTGCTGTTCCAGGCTGACGCGCCAGTCGGGCATGGCAACCGCGTGCATGCGTTTGCGAATCTCGCCATCGCGACTGATCTCACGCCGATACTGATAGCGGCCAAAGACGTACATGCCGGCATAGGAAGGGTTTCTGAGAATCTCCAGGACGCGGCTGTGGCTCAGCCGGCCCCATATGATCCTGCCATCCCAAGCCCCGCCATAAGCTCGTTTGGGAAACCGCAAACCCCGTTCGCTGAACCGGTGGACTACGGCATAGGCGCTGCCTGTCTCGCGAAAGAGCCTGAACACCAGTGCCACTGCGCCGCGGACTTCCTCGTCAGCATCCGGCACGATGCAGCCTTGCTCGTCATAGCAATAGCCGACGGGGAGCGGGAAACGCAGCTCGCCTTTCTTTGCCTTGTTCAGCTTGCCGCCCTGGAGGCGCGCGCGCAGAAAATGCAGTTCGGCCTGCGCCATAGTCCCCTTCAGACCAAGCAACAGTCCGTCGTTGAAATCCGACGGATCGTAGCAGCCGTCCTCGTCGATCACCAGCGTTTTGGTCAGCGCACACAATTCCAGCAGTCGGTGCCAGTCGAGATTCGACCGCGCCAAACGCGAGACTTCCAGCGCAAATACCGCACCCACCTGACCCATCGAGACATCCGCGACCAGCGTTTTGAAGTCCTCCCGCCTGGTCATCTCGGTACCCGTCATTCCCAGATCCCGGTCGAGCGTGCGGATCAGAGGTTCGCTCCAGCCCAGTTCCATTGCCGTTTGCCGCAGCGCATACTGTCGCTCGGTACTCTCCTGGTGATGGAACACCTGGGCATTCGTCGACTGTCGCACGTAAATGCAGGCCAGTTTGCTGCGGTGGTGTTCCGTAATTTTCGGGTTCATTGGCTGCCTCCACGGTTTCCGCACCGCCCGAGTCGCCAGCCAGCCAGTCTTCGAGCATATTGGCGAGAAGCACGCCGCCGAGTGCCGTGTCGACTACGACGGAAACGGCGGAGAGTGCCTCGTTCATGGCGATTTGTCAGGAGAGCGCCTCGCGGCGGCGCAGCAGTTCGTGATTGATTTCCGAGATCTCCTCGAGAATTTCGCGCACCCGGTGATAGTTGGCCAGGAACTCCGCGATCTGATCGTGAAGCTCCTGTGGCACATAATCCATTTGCGGGCGTGCGCCCGGGTAACTTACCGACAAATAGTATTTGGGTCCATGACCGGGACCGTCGGCACATTTGCATCCCGGCTTGCCGCAACGCTTGTAACGCTCGATCAGCGAGCCCCGCAAAATTGCCTTGAGTGGTGGCAGTTGGCGCAGCAGAGCTGCCTGGCGCCTGCGCAACGCACCGGTGGACTTGTTCCGCATCGTTATCAGACCACGTGTATAACTGGTCTGATTGTACTGGCATGAAATACATTTTTCAAGCTTCTTGTTCAGAGCTGCTCAGTCGCTCCATCAGCGTGACCAGTTCGAAAAGCAACTCAGCAGTAAAGCGCTGTGGTGGCAATCCGAGCACGTCGTACGGAGACGGATCAGCCCAGTCTGTCCACTCACGTGCAATGCTGAAGCTGGCGTGATCGAGATTGCGGACCAGGAGGGTGTCGATGCCGGCTACTCGTCGGACTTTCAGTACTTCGAAGCGCTGACCTCGAAGCGGATGGAAGGGATGCCGGATCTCCACCCATCCCAAATGTGATTTGCGGTCAAGTGCAGTTCGCGGTGACCGTCCCCACTATCCGGGATCGGACAGTGCAAACGGCAGCGGTATTGGTTCTCGAACCGATATTTGAGGCCGATCTGCAGCCGGAACAGTACGCCTATCGAAAAGACCGCAGTGCACTGGACGCCGTAAGACGCGTCCACAAGCTGATCAACACGGGCCATGGAGAAATTGTTGACGCGGATCTAAGCGGCTACTTCGACTCGATTCCGCACGCCGAGCTACTCAAGTCGGTGGCTCGTCGGGTCGTCGACGGAGCGATGCTGCATCTGATCAGGATGTGGCTGGAAGCTCCGGTTGAAGAAACCGATGAGCGCGGGAAGAAGCATCGGAGTACGCGCAACCGCGACGAGGGCCGGGGTACACCGCAAGGGTCTCCGATTAG
>JBJMGJ010000356.1:0-6677 GCA_045807965.1 Bryobacteraceae bacterium
GTTTGCAGAATGCTTCGGAGAACCTGGCCTCCCGCGCTGTCGACCAAGGTAGCCAGTTCTTCCAGTGATTCTTCGGCCTCCGTGCGGTCTTTGAGCGCTCCCGAGCGGTCTTTGGGAGCTTTGCCAAGGTCTACTCCAACTATTAGCGTTCGTTCCTGTGGCTCAAGCACTAGCGAATGTTTTCCGAAGTTTCAGGATCGTTAATCGGACTACCCGGCGCGCTGTGGGCGGCATTATTCTGGCTGGAGGCTCCGACACCGCGGGAGACAACAATCGTGGATATCGCGTGTTTGAAAATCAGTTGCTCCTGGTTGTTGGCTTCGAGCACGACCGAGTACTTATCGAAGCTCCTAATGCGGCCGGACAGTTTCACTCCGCTCATCAAATATATCGTCAGGAACGTCTTGTCTCTGCGGGCATTGTTCAGGAATGCCTCTTGTATGTTTTGCGCAAGCTTGTCCATCTATCTCTTCCCCTCCGTAGAGAGCTAACCCGAGCCTCCAGAAAATAACGCCCGCAGCGGCGAAACAGGCGAAAGTTAGCCAAACAGCTCTCCCGGAACTCCGACACGCGATATCTATTTACCTATTATTGATTTCGTTTGGACACGCATGTTTCAAGAGCGATAAGGAACGGCATTCCCCAAGACCTTAAAACTCATCTTGAACTCCGAAGGACACGGTATGCTCGACTTATATGGCCGTTCCACCGCTACCAGTGGCCAACCGCGAAGAGAAATGGGGCCGGCGGATCGCTCTGGTGAGTGTGGGGATTGGGGTCGTCCTCGCCACCGCTAAAATCTGCGCTGGAGTCGCCGCGCATTCAACTGCTGTTGTTTCCGATGGATTCGAGAGTGCCGGCGACGTTCTTTCGTCCGGCATTGTCTACGGCGGATTGTTGCTGGCCAGCAAACCACCCGACGCCGAGCACCCGTACGGACACGGCCGCTACGAAACCTTAGCCGGTTTGGCCGTGGGGGCGCTGCTCCTGCTGACCGGGTTCTGCATCTTATGGAACGCGTTTACTCATTTCGGCGAGCCGAGTGCGATCGCCGGCTTCGCTATATATCCGCTCCTTGCCGCGATCCTGGTAAAAACCACTTTGGCGCTCGCGAAGTTCAGGGCCGGGCGCCGGATTGCTAGTACTTCCCTCGAGGCAGATGCGTGGCACGACGTGACTGACCTCATTTCTACCGCAATCGCACTGACCGCGACCGTTCTCGCCATAGTAAATCCCGGCGAGTTCGGCGTTGCGGACCGCATCGGGGCGATGGTCATCGGACTCATCATCTTTGCTCTCTCCTTACGAGTCGTTCACGGCGTGCTGGGCCAGCTTCTTGACACCATGCCGGAACCGGAGAAAGTGGCTGAAATCCGCGAGGTCGCCTCCGGGGTTCCCGGAAGCCTCGGAATCGAGAAGTGCTTCGCCAGGCGAACAGGGCTGCGCTATCACGTGGACCTGCACTTGGAAGTCGATCCTGACATGACGGTTCGCAAATCGCACGAAGTCGCGGCAGAAGTCAAGCACAGGCTGAAAGAGCGCCTGCATTGGATTGCGGATGTTCTCGTTCATGTGGAACCGTCTGACGCTCGAGCGCGACAATCCAATCCAACGAATGCGCGCACCGGATCGGCCGTCGCATAAGGAACGGGAACGCTCAACCAACCCTCAATGGAGAACAGGCAAATTGCCAATCTGCTGTCGGAAACCGCCGATCTGATGGAAGTGGCAGGCGAAGACGGATTTAGGATCCGGAGCTATCGAAACGCCGCCTCCGTCATCTCCGCCCACCCGGAGCGCATCGCAGACATCCTCTGCAATCCTGATCGCAAGGTGACTGAAATCTCTGGGATCGGGAAGGGCTTGTCGTTTGTTCTGGCCGAGATCTGCCAGCGGGGGTCTTTCGAACGCCGCGATGAGTTGCTGGCCAAGTATCCTGCCTCCGCCCTTGAGCTTCTGAAGATCCAGGGACTCGGGCCCAAAAGTATCGCCCTGCTCTATGAGCACTACGACGTCAAGACGGTGGATGATCTGGAAAGGATTTGCCGGGCGGGGAAGCTGCGCGAGTTGCCCCGTATGGGCGCGAAGCTGGAAGAAAAAGTCCTGCGTGGAATCGAGGCGTACCGGAAGAGCGCGGGACGGTTTCTGTTGAGCTTCGGATCTCGGGTGGCCGAAGAACTTTCCGGTGAGCTGAAGGCCATCGCCGGCGTCGAGAGGGTGGAACCGGCGGGCAGCCTGCGACGTGGCCGGGAAACCATTGGCGATCTCGATTTGATGGTAACCGGAACGGGCGCTGCCAGTGTTCTGGACTATATGGCGAAGCACACCAAGACGCAGGAAGTGCTTGGGCTCGGCGCGAACAAAGCCAGCGTGCTGTTCGGTCTCGAGCGAATTCAGGTGGACGTGCGCGCATTGCCCCACGAAAGCTTTGGCGCAGCGATGCAGTACTTCACCGGAAGTAAAGAGCACAACGTTGTTCTGCGGACGGTAGCGATCAAACAAGGTTTGAGTCTCAACGAGTACGGCCTGTTCACATTCGAAGGGAACGAGCGGGTAGCGGGCGAGACCGAACAGGAGATCTATCGCCGTCTTGGGTACGATTGGATTCCTCCTGAGATCCGCGAGAACTCCGGAGAGCTGGAAGCCGCGCAGAACGGGACGTTACCGCGACTCATCGAACAGGCGAACATCCGCGGTGATCTGCACATGCACACCACGGCAACGGACGGGAAGGCCACGCTTCGCGAAATGGCGGAAGCGGCAGCCGCCCTCGGGTATGAATATATCGCCATCACGGACCATTCGAAGGCACTCGCGATGGCGAACGGTCTTGACGAAGGCCGCGCAGTGGATTTTGCGCGCGAGGTTCGGGAGCTGAATCGCGACGGTCTCCCGCTCCATGTTTTCTCGGGGCTCGAGTGTGACATTCTGCGGGACGGGAAACTCGATCTGGCTGAAAATGCCTTATCGGAACTCGACTTTGTCATTGGAAGTGTGCATAGCTACTTCAATCTGGAACCGGCCGAGATGACCGATCGTCTCCTCCAGGCCTTCGACTCGCCGTCGCTCAACGTGCTCGGACACGGAACGGGACGCATTCTGATGCAGCGCGATGGGTACGCGTACGATTTCGAACGCGTTGCGGCGAAGGCATCCGAACGAAAGATTGCTCTCGAAATCAACGCGAGTCCGGAACGGTTGGACCTTCCCGGCCATCTGGTGCGGGCGGCGAAGCGTGTGGGTTGTCGATTTACAATCTCGACGGACGCGCATCGGCCGGCTCATCTGCACAACATGCGGTTCGGAGTTATCACTGCGCGCCGCGGCTGGCTTGAAGCCGGTGACGTATTAAATACGATGGGTGTTCGCGAGTTTGCCCAAACCATTCGGGCCAATTCTCTTCAATAGATTTCTTATGGCATTTGTTTTTGTGACGGGATCTTCCGATGGCCTCGGCCGAATGGCTGCTCAACTCCTTGTAGAACAAGGTCACAGGGTTGTACTTCACGCCCGGAATCAAGCGCGGGGGAAAGAGGCGCTCGCCGCCGTTCCAGGGGCGGAGGCCGTATTGGATGCCGATTTGAGCAGCATTCAGCAGACTCGCGATCTGGCTGACGCGGCCAACGCTCTGGGTTCATTCGATGCCGTGATTCATAACGCGGCGGTCGGGTACCGTGAGCCGAACCGCGTCGAAACGGAAGATGGCTTGCCGCATGTATTCGCCATCAACACGCTTGCTCCGTACGTCTTGACCGCACTTATGAAACGTCCGAAGCGGCTTGTTTATCTGAGCTCCATCCTCCACCAGGGCGGCGACACAAGCCTGCAAGACTTGACGTGGGAGACACGCCTCTGGCGTGGTCAACAGGCATACGCGGACACGAAGCTGCACGACACTCTGCTCGCGTTCGCGGTGGCTCGGCTATGGCCCGATGTGTACTCGAACGCTGTCGAGCCTGGCTGGGTTCCTACCAAGATGGGTGGCCCCAGCGCGCCGGACGATCTGGATGCGGCCCATCGTACCCAGGTGTGGCTCGCGGCGAGTGACGATCCGAAAGCGCAGGTCACGGGCAAATATTTTTATCACATGCGGCTGCGAAATCCGCATAAAGCGACGGGCGATGTGCAAATCCAACAGTTACTTCTCCAAGAATGTAAGCGAGTTTCCGGGGTAGAGTTCCCGGTACTGTAAGTGAGCCGCAAGGGGTGCTTCGACGCTTATGTATTGTCCTCAACGTCCAGCAAGGAAAACCCGAAGGGGGTGGGACGGTCCTTGAAAGAGGACATTCTGTTAATGGCGGTTAACTTCGATCGCGTGTCTTCGAGCGCGCATGTGAAGGCTTGCTGCATAACGGGATCGATCTGCACCTTGGTATCGACCATGGATGAGTACAGAGCAGCAGAATTCAGGAAGTTATTCACAACATGGGCAATCGTCGCCATGGTGGTTCGCATGGCATAGAGTTGCTGCGTTTGCATCTCCGCTTCACGTACCGCGGTAATGTCCCGGTGGACCGCAACCAAATACACTAATCTTCCCTTTGCGTCCACGTAAGGAACGAAGGTAACCCGAGCCCATCGGGTTGCCCCATCCTTTCTCCTGAACTGGCACTCCACAGTGCTGGTTTTTCCCTTTGTCTCGGCGTACAAAACTGCGTCCGTGGCTTGCTGACAAATTGTCTCGACAGGAAAAACGGCGGGCCGATTCACCACTTCCACGTAGGCGTAACCGGTAAGCTCCAGGAAGCTCTCGTTGGCGTACATGATCGTCAACTCTCCAGCGGCCGCACTGGAGATAGTAACGCCATCGCTTGCCATATCGACAGCTCTCGCGAAAACAGCGACTCGGATATCCTGACGCAATTTCAGAACGCGCATGACGCTGTTCGCCAGGACACCGAGTGCCGCTCTCTGCTGGGGACTTAAGCTTCGCGGAGTCTTATCGATCACGCAGAGTGTTCCCAACGCGAGCCCCGACTCGGTCAGAAGTGGCATCCCGGCATAAAACCGGATATTCGGGGCACCCTGAACCAACGGATTACCCCGAAAGCGCGCATCCTTCAGGGCATCCTCTACAACGAATAACTCGGAACCGAGGATCGCGTGCCCGCAAAAAGACACATCGCGAGACGTTGCGGAGGCCTCGAGGCCAACTTTGGATTTGAACCACTGCCGGTCGCTGTCTACGAAGGTAAGCGAGGCCATGGACGTCTCGCAGATCTCAGCGGCCGCTTTCACGATCGTGTTGTAGATCTCTTCCTCAGCGGAGTCGAGCACATCTAGGGCACGGAGAGCCGCAACTCGCTCGGCTTCATTCTCCGGGATAGGCGCGGGCACGAAAGAACCCTGGCGTTCGTAGGGCGAACTCACCATCTAGTACTAATAGTAGCTCGATTGGCGGACATCTCACATTTTAGTTTCCAATAGCTCGGCTGCCTTGCAGGCTCGTCACGGCACCAGGACTTAGGCTGTGAATGAGCCATGCGCCCCGCCTTATTTACACGTTTGAGCCACTCGGCATTTCAGATCTGATTCCGAGGTGTCGAAAATTTCGTAACTGCACAAGCATTCCCAAAAACGGACATGTCGCTGATGGCCGCCACTCTGCATCACGTTGCAGGCACGCTACTTACGCATTCCCATGGCATGGAACGCGACATGCGTTAGGGGAAGGATAATATGGACGTACCTCGCGGAAAAGAAGTCGCCCGCCGACGCGCGGCTCGGCGCGCTGCGATTATTTTGGGTGCAATTGCCATAATCGGCGGCACGACTGTAGCGCTTGCCCGTCTAAAACCAGCAGCACCGTCAGTCGAAATGAGCGGATTGTGGCCAGGAACAGTGAAGCGGGGTCCCATGGAGCGTCAGGTCCGCGGCCTGGGCGCCCTGAAGCCGGAACAAATCTACTGGATCAATGCCGCCGTAGATTCTCGCGTGGTCCAGATCGTAAGGCGGGCAGGTATCGACTCCATCAAGGCCAATGACGTGATCATGATCTTGAGCAATCCGGATCTTGAATTGGAAGCGGAAAAGGCCGAATGGGTTGTGAAACAGGACGAAGCGAATCTCGCAAACCTGAAAGTGAAGCTCGAAAGCGAGAAATTGGATCAACGCGCCAGCCTGGCGGAGTTGGAATCTCAGTACACGCAGGCAAAGCTAACCGCTGATCGCGATCTGGAACTCACAAGGCTGAGTCTGAAAAGTGATCTTGAATCCAGGTTGTCTGTGAACCAGGCAAATCAATTCCAGAACCGTGTGGGCTTGCAGAAGCAGCGCCTCGAAATCGCCGACCAATCGATCAAGTCTCAAATCGAAGCGCAGGAAGTTGTTGTGCAGAGTTCAAAGGCGGCTCACGAATTGAAGAAGCGTCAAGTGGACCAGCTAACCATCAGGGCCGGCGTTAACGGCGTTCTGCAGGAAGTTGATGTCGAGGTGGGGCAGCGCGTGCCCACCGGAACAATACTCGCGAAAGTTGCTGATCCCACAAAGCTCAAGGCCGTCCTGCAGATCCCGGAAACACAGATGAAGGACGTCCGGATCGGTTTAGATGCTTCGGTCGATACCCGCAACGGCGTCGTTCCGGGGCGTGTCATTCGCATTGACCCAGCAGCTCAGAACGGCACGGTCGGAGTTGACCTCGCACTGCTAGGCGCTCTTCCGCAGGGAGCGCGGCCGGA
>JBJMGJ010000357.1:0-2848 GCA_045807965.1 Bryobacteraceae bacterium
CGTCTCACGCATTTTGGCGAGCGTGCCGACTGGTCGCCTGATGGCAAGCGACTTTTGTTCCTGGAGAAGATGTACGGCGATGTCTTTGAAATCGAGCTTGCCACAGGTGTCATCCGGCCCCTGACTCATCACTTTTTTCACAACGGTTTCACTCGTGCGCTCTACCTCTCGAACGGAGACATCCTCTTGTCGGGATCAAGAACCTTTAATCCCGAAGCGCCTCAAGACTCTCGTTTTCGAACTCCCGAACTTTGGGTCTTGGATAAGTCGCTAGACAAGGCGCCGGTCCCGCTCGGCGAGTTCTGCTGGGAAGGTCCAGCCGTCTCGCGCAAACAGCTGAAGATCGCTTGGGCGGAGAAGCACGGTACCTGGCCTGCGGACCCTCACCTTTATCAGATCTGGGTAGCGGAGCTTGACTATTCATCTGGCCTTCCGCACATAAAGAACCAAAAGGTGGTTCTCGACAGCCGCAAGTGCTTCAATGCTGTTTTAGAAGCGCAGAACTTCCGGCCACCAGACGAAAAGGAATTGATCTTTCAGTCCTCGCATAACGGTACCGAGGTCATGGGCCTCGACCTGGAGTCCGGCAACATCCGGAATTACTCCAACTCGCCTAACACTTATGACGAACCGGAGGGCATATTCCCCGACGGCGGCTCCACTCTGGTGGAGTCAAATCGGCAGCATCCCGAACTTCGAGGCTCGGGCATCGACCTGTACCGGCTGTTCCTCGATGGCAGTGGCCGGTGGGAGAGGCTGACATGGTTCAACGAAGCCGGCGCTTGGAAGGCTACGAACCCGGTTGTCAGCGATGACGGACGCTACTTCGCCTTCCAGGTCGCGAAAGTGAAAGAGTCCGCCGGCGTAGGTCACGGGTTATACCTTTACAATCTGCAGGAAGCAGCGAAGTACCAGAAATAAGCGCCTGGCTTAATTGCGAACCGGCTGAACCGGCTACTGAACGGATCTGGGTGAGTGGTCGAAATAGAAGGACTAGCCGCTCGGGCCGAGCGGTTCCACGGACAGGAGCTATCACGGGCGCGACGGAATGAACCGCTGTCCAATCACCCGATTAAACATCTTCTCTCCGATCCTGGGGCCGAACGCCAGTCGTAGCGTTTGTTCAAACAAGAGGAGCGCGAGAAAACTACTGCGCAGTAAACGAGAAGCGAGGCGAAACGCACGGCCCTTGCTGTTGCCATCTGGCAACCTATCGGCAGTGAACGCGAACGCCCTTAGGAGCTTCGTTCCAGTACTGGCTCTGGATTCGAACTGGCCGCACGGCCGATAAGCCCATTGTGCTGGTTTATCGTCTCCGTTGCCATCATCGTTGCGAAGGTGCTCTAGGAACTTGTTGAAGAAGCCGCAAAATACGCTTACCACTCTTCCCTGGAAGTCTGTTGGCGCGGTTCATTCGCGCCCAAGGACTCCGCATGGCGGGGAGAGAGGCGCGGGAGCGCGCCTCCTCCGCGCACCCTCAATCATGTGGTGGCGAGTTGCGCGGGAGACTGAACAGCATTCAGCTTCGGCAGTCTCCAAAGGTTGAACGCCGCTGCCGTCATCAGGAATTGCCAGCTCACTTTCAATAGCCCTCGGAACCTGGTCTTGCGCATTCCGCCGGTCTGCTTCATCCACCCGAATGCCTTTTCGATCAGCGGCCTTTTGCGCTGGCTGATGGTATAGCCGGCATGCCGAGTCGTCCGTCCGTCAATCGCACTCCCGCCGGAGCGCCTCACATTCTGGGCCACGTGCGGGCGAACATTCATCTGCCGCAAGACGCTCACGAAATCCCGCGTGTCGTACGCCTTATCGGCGCCCAACGTCATGGGCCGGCGGTGGCCGCGTCTGCGATCGCGTTGATATTGCCGATACCCCAAAATCATCGCCGCGTCGCGTTCGGCCATGCCATCAGCTTGCGTTAACAGCGCGTCCACGATCATTCCGTTGCGGTTCTCGATCAACACGTGGCCTAGATAGCTCAGCTTCGCTTCCTGCCCGTTGCCCTTGCGATACAGCTTGGCATCCGGGTCTGTCTTGGATTGGTGCGTGTCGTTGGTCCTCTTCTGTCCGCGGAACTCGCCGCCTTCATCGCCCCCGCCGTCTTTCTTTTGAAAGCTCTTCTGGCTCGCACACGCCTCGATCATCGTGCCATCGACGGTGAAGTGTTCGTCCGATAAATGCCCCTGCGCTTCCCTCAGCACGCGATCGAAAAACACACGCGCCAGTTCCTGATTCAGCAGCCGGTCGCGATTCTTACTGAACACCGCGTGATTCCAGATCGCCTCGTCCATGTCCAACCCCACGAACCAGCGGAACAAGAGGTTGTAATCCAACTGCTCCATCAGCATCCGTTCGCTGCGCACCGAATACAGGATCTGCAGCAGCAATGCTCGCAACAGACGCTCCGGCGCAATCGACGGTCGGCCCGTCGCCGAGTACAGTTCATCGAACTGTTTCGACATCCCTCGGAAGATCTCGTCCACGATCTTCCGTACTGGCCGCAGAGGATGCTCCGCAGGAACCCGCTGCTCCAGTGAAACATAGCTGAATATGCCGCTGCTGCCGTTCGTCTTCGCCCCGCATGAAACTAAGACGATCAGGAATTCTTGGACGCTACAGTGAGCGAGCGTTTTTCAACAAGTTCCTAAAGGGCACTTGTCCTGCCATCGGCCACGGAAAGGCCGGCCCTGATTCCAAACGACTTACTGCGGATCTATCGGGCAAGTTGTTCAGGGTCGCAAATGTTTTGACCGAATTCGAACAGTTGCTCGAGCACGTGTACCTAATGCCGGCTTCACTCGCATTCGCAAGAGAAGCTTCGGATCGCGAGGGCACCGACAACGGCGCC
>JBJMGJ010000358.1:0-6596 GCA_045807965.1 Bryobacteraceae bacterium
AATCGGCACCGGAGACTCTACTATCGAAGTCGCGTACCGTTACGCCGCCGGAGTCGTCAGTCGTTCTGCTACGGACGCTGCTGGCGAACAGTTCGGAAAAGGTGACCATCATCCAGGTTGGATTCAGCACGAATCTCGCCGCTCTGCTGGTTTCGGAACCCGATCGTGTCTCCCCGTTGCCGGGCGCCGACCTTATTCGCGACAAAGTCGCTCTCGTCTCGGTAATGGCGGGCAACTTCGCTGCGGGACCGCCCGAGTACAACGTCAAACTGGATATCCCCTCCGCGCGGGAAGTGTTCGAACACTGGCCAACGCCGATCGTGTTCAGCGGGTTTGAGATTGGCCGCGATCTTCTCTATCCTTCTCGGAACATCGATCGCGATTTCACCTACGTTGCGTGGCATCCGATCGCCTTCTCCCATCGCGCGTACCACACCATGCCGTATGATCGCCCGACTTGGGACCTAACCGCCGCGCTGCAAGCGATACGTCCCGATCGCAGCTACTTCGCGCTTTCCGAAAAAGGTCGCGTGCGAGTTTCGGAAGACGGAATGACGACGTTTGAAGCCGGTTCGGGAGATCGGCAGTATGTTCGTTTGGAATCAGCGAAGAGGGCAGAAATTCTGGAGGCACTCACACTCCTCGCGAGCGAACCACCGCGATGAATGGTGCGCGGAGAGAAGCTCCCACCGGAGCGGGGCGGCGCATCTTCGTTGTCGGCAGCGCCAACATGGACCTTGTGATGCACATACCGCGCTTGCCGGTTGTGGGCGAAACGTTAACTGGTAGCGACCTGAAACTCGTGCCTGGCGGAAAAGGCGCGAACCAGGCCTGCGCCGCGGCCCAGTTAGGAGGCGACGTTTATTTCGTCGGCTGTACCGGACCGGATGCATTCGGTCCCCGGCTCGCTCAAAGTCTCACGGAGGCGGGCGTAAACGTCACCCGTATGCGAATGAGCGGGAAGCCAACGGGTTGCGCCTCCATCTATGTTCAACCAGACGGGCAGAATTCCATCGTCATTTCGCCGGGAGCCAACACAGACCTAAGTCCCGGGCATGTCCGTACAGCACTTCATGATCTCAGGAGTGATGACTTCGTTCTGCTTCAGTTGGAGATCCCACTCGAGACGGTCGAGTTTACACTTCAGGCTGCCCAAGCCGCCGGAGCCACCGCGATCCTCGACCCTGCACCCGCAATCTCGTTCGACAGCGGAACATTGCGACTTGTCCACATTCTGACGCCCAATCAGACTGAAGCTGCGATGTTGCTCGGAAGAGAGAAACTCTGTCCGGACCCAACTGACATTGAACTAGCGCGCTTGGGCTCCGAAAGCCTGAAGCTTGGCCCAACCTCGGTCGTGTTGAAATTGGGCGAGGCTGGCTGTGCAATCTTCTCTCGCGAGCACAGAACGAAGATCGATGGCTATTCCGTCCGCGCGATCGATACGACCGCGGCCGGTGATGTTTTCAATGGCGCGCTCGCCGTCGCCATGGCGGAGAACCGTACGCTATTTGAGTCGGCCGGCTTTGCAAACGCCGCGGCGGCGCTCTCGGTTACTCGTTCCGGCGCTCAGTCGTCCATACCGACGCGACGAGAAACGGAGGAACTGATCAGGACTGCGGGAGCGACACGCGTCCGCGATCTTCCGTCCTTCGATCGCTAATCAACTCTTTCGCAGAATTCTCAGCACCATCCACGCCACCCCGGCACCAACGAAATACGGCGGAAAATCGGCCCATTCGAACGTGGTTCCCAGAAGTAGCCGGCCTGGGATCGTCCGGCGGCACGCTTCCAGCCAGACGGGGTGCCATAGCTGAAGGAACTCGAGGCAGCAAGTCGCGACGAGAACGCAGACCGTGATTGCCGCCGAAGTGGCTTTTTGACTCACCGCGCCAAAGAAGAGAATGAAAACCACAACGTAGCTGATTCCTCCAGAAGCATCACGCAGGTAAGGCGGTATCGGCGCATCGAAACGAAGCCACAGGCCCGCAAGAACCGACAACGTGGCGATCAAGACTAATTGAAACGAAATGTTCCAGCTACTGCGGTCCAACACCTGGTTACCGTGACCTCCACCGCGGCCCCCACCGTCTTTCCGTAATCTCGCAGCTTGATCGAATAGTCGTACCGAAGCTCTCGCGGCAATCCCGTACCGTCCTCACGCGAACAACGGCAGGAATGGCGCGAGAATATTTGATCATGAGGAAGTCTATACCACGCGCCCTATGAACGTCGCTATCACGATTCGGGAGATTTCTCCGTCGGACTCCGAGGCGGCCGCTGAATTAAGCCGGCAACTAGGGTATCCGGTTTCGACCGAGGCCATGAAGGTACGGATTGAAGCTCTTCGCACACTCCCAGATCACGTTGTGTTCGTCGCGTGTACAACCGATCCCGAGCGCATCCTGGGTTGGATCGACCTTTCCGTTGTTCACCACTTGCAGAATGAGCCGTACGGCGAAATCGGCGGACTTATCGTCGCGGATGACTACCGAGGTTTGGGCATTGGCCGGAAGCTCCTGGATCGCGGGGAAGAATGGATCAGGAATGCCAAGGAGATCAGGCGCGTGGTGGTGCGTTCGCAAATCTCGCGCGAACGAGCACACCAGTTCTATGTTCGCGAAGGTTACCTGCGATGGAAAACATCGGCTGTGTTCTCCAAGGAGCTATAAATCGCGCTACATCACAGAGGCTCTGAAAAAAACTGGATGAGCGAAGAGTTAATGGCGTCAGTCTCTTCCAGGTGCACCCAGTGGGTAGCTTCGTCGAACCAAACGACTTCGGCGAAAGCGCACATGCGCCGGCTCACTGTGGCCAACGATGGATGCAGAAATGCATCTTTTCGTCCCCACAAAATGCGGGTGGGCACTTCGATACGCCCGACGCGGAAACTACCCGGATACCGGAACAAAGCGCGGTACCAATGGATCATGGCTGTTACGGCTCCCGGTTGCGCCCATGCTGATCGATAGTGGGTCAATTCTTCCGGCGAGAATGTTTCAGGACGGCTTGTTCTTACCAGGGACCGAACACCCGCCCGAAAGTTCCGTGCGGAGAAAAGCAACTCGGGGACTCGAGGGATCTGGAAGAAGAACATGTACCAGCTTCGGCGAAGTTGGCTAGGATGCGTCAGCAGGAAGCGCCACATCACACCCGGGTGAGGCACGTTCAGAATGGCCAGCCGAGCAACTTTCTCCTTGTGCCACGCTGCTACTGCCCATGCCACAACCGCACCCCAGTCATGCCCGGCGAGGTAGACGCGCGGCTGCCCGAGTTCTCCAATCATCGCGGCAATGTCGGAGACCAGTTCTCGGAGACGGTAACGAGCAACATCCGCCGGCTTGCTACTGGTGTTGTACCCCCGCTGGTCTGGAGCAACAACACGAAATCCCGAGGCGGCCAGAGCAAGAATCTGCTTGCGCCAGCCATACCAGAACTCCGGAAATCCATGGAGCAGGATGACTACCGGACCCTCATGAGGCCCGGCAGCTACCGCATGGAGCCGCACGTCGCCGTTTTGAAAGGTCAGATGCTCAAGATCCTCAAGACCACCAGCTGATAGGCCCGCACTCACGAAACAGTGGATGCTTCGGGGGCTGCTTCGTTACGATGACGACAGAAGAACATAATGGGCCGACCCACTGTTGTCCTCACACGCGCAACTTGGATTCTGCAACTCGGGCTACTCACGTGGGCTGCTCAACCGCCGGCCGCTGCGGACCGCTCGACGATCACCCGTGTCATTGATCAGTTGGAAGCGGTCCACTCGTTCTCAGAGGTCACCATCTCGCCTGATGGTCGCTGGGTAACCTGGACCGAACCCGCGCCGGCTGGAGGTGATGGAACGGTCATATTGGTTGCAAATCGAACCGAGCCGAACGCGAAACCCGTTCGGGTGACTGCTCTTTCCGATCCGAATGTCTTTGTCGCGGAAGAGGGAGTCGCCTGGTCGCCGGATAGCCGCCGGCTTGCCTTTCTTTCTTACGCGAGCAATCCTCAACAGCAACAGATCTACCTCGCTAAGGTGTCAGCGCCAGCCCAAGCAACGAAATTAACGTCTCTGGACGGCTACGTTACAGATCTGCGTTGGACGCCCGACGGCAAAAACGTGGGATTCTTGTATGCCTCCGGAGGGGGAGGCGGCGGTCCGCTAGAAGCGGCGAAGGCGGAGACCGGTGTCATTGGTTCTGCGATTCACAACCAGCAACTAAACGTAGTCAGCGCAACGGGAGATGCGCCACGAGCGATTTCGCCGGCGGAGCTGAACATTTACGAGTACGATTGGTCCCCGGACGGCTACAGATATGTGGCGATCGCTGCTCCGGGTCCCGCCGACAACAACTGGTGGACGGCGAAGATGTACATCGGATCGACACAGGCCGGGACGATGAGCCCTGTTTATGTGCCGCCCGTCAATCGCCAGATCGCTATTCCGCGCTGGGCCCCGGACGGGAAACAGATCGCATTCGTCGGCGGCGACTTGTTTACTATTCCCGCGGCAGAAGGAATTACGAACGAACCGAAAAACCTGACCCCGGACCGCCGGACTTCGGTGACGTCACTTCAATGGCAACGGCCTGATCGCCTGCTCATCACAGAGGACATTAATGGGGGAGGCAGCATCGGCACCATGACTGTTTCATCGGGAGAGATCGAAACGTTGTGGCGGGGCGACGAACTGCTGCACCTCGCGGGGAACTTCCCGAATCTCTCGATCGCGGCCGATGGTAAAATCAGCGCCAGCATCCGCGACACCTGGGCGGCGCCGCCAGAAGTCTGGTCTGGCCCGTTCGGGGATTGGAAGCCTTTCACACACGAGAATGCCGGCCAAAAACCGCAGTGGAGCAAAGCCGAAACAATCAACTGGATCTCCGGTAATCAGCATGTGCAAGGATGGCTGCTCTACCCGCTCGGTTTCGAACCGTCTAAGCGTTATCCAATGGTGGTCTCAATTCACGGTGGCCCGGCGAGCATGCGCGCCTCCACTTGGCCCAGCGTGCATTTCGATATGTCCGTCATGAGCTCGCTCGGTTATTTCGTCTTCTTTCCTAATCCAAGAGGCAGCTATGGAGAAGGCGAAGCATTTACCAAAGCCAACGTTAAGGACTTCGGTCATGGCGATCTCGAAGACATCCTCGCGGGATTGGATGCCGTTTTCCGGAAGGCACCTGTCGATCCGAATCGCTTGGGTGTGACCGGATGGAGTTACGGCGGATTCATGACGATGTGGACCGTCACGCAAACCAATCGTTTCCGCGCCGCCGTAGCCGGTGCCGGCATCTCAAACTGGAAAAGCTACTATGGCGAAAACCTCATCGATCAGTGGATGATTCCCTACTTTGGTGCCTCGGTCTATGACAACCCGCAAGTGTACGCAAAGAGCTCGCCCATCGAATTTGTCAAGCAGGTGAAAACACCGACTCTCATCGTGGTCGGCGAACGAGACGCCGAGTGCCCCGCTCCGCAATCGTATGAATTCTGGCATGCGCTGAGAGCTATCGGTGTGCCAACTCAGTTGATCGTGTATCCCGGAGAGGGCCATTCATTGCGAAGCTTCGAGCACCGAAAAGATGTTCTACGAAGGACAGCCGAGTGGTTCGATCAATACCTGCGATAGGCTTTCGGGACCGGACTCAACAGACTCTGGACGGCAAACAAGTATTTGCTTTCGCGCCCGGCTGGGTTGAAACATCTAGTACGTACTGCGCTCGCGTAGTCTTCCAAAGACTGTTCGCGCCCTTTTCTATCCCACAGCTCTACCGGTCGAGCCTGGTGATAGGTGCAGAATCAAGCCAAGTTTACCTTCGCGCTGCTTCCGTCTTTCGATCTCTGCAAAGGAGCCGAACTCATTCCAGTCCACTGGATAAAATTCTCGGGTCAAAACAGAGTTACGTCGCCTTTCCTGTTCGCGTTACGGGATAAAACGAGATTCTTTTGAGAAATCGGCCTCTACTCCTCATGTCGGAGGAAGTTCCCGACGTGATCACTTTTCGAGAATCCTAACGTCTATCGCCTCATCGGCAGGACTCTGACATGACATTGCATTTGACAAAGCGCGGCCGAGCTTCAAACATGCATTAACCTGACATATTTGTGCCGCTCCACGATAAAAATCATTGCGGTCGCTGTTTTCTTTCGCAGACTGGCCCGCGGCGTGACTATGTCTTTCGTGCGGCTGACGGTTTCGGATCGAGTCCCGCTCGGTCCAGTTGTCGAATGTAGTACGAAAGGATACCAGTATTCACCCCGAGCCTAGCGAGGGCCTTGTCAACGTTTCCCTCCAGGCAGATCGAGAATTGCCCGAGAGCAGAAATCTCCGGTCCACGCTCTCATCCAAACTTCGCACCCATCCGCCGCAATGTCTGGCGGCTCTGCTAAACGGCTATGCCGCCAGATGGCAAAGAGGCAGCGGAGGGTATACGAAGTCATAACCTACGTCGCGTCGTGGCGCTGAACCAGACCTGCGCTGAAAAAGTAAAAATCACGATAAGAACCGGCGCCATACGCCGTCTATCATGTGTAAGCAAAAATCATATGTCAGGGGTCATTCGAGCGATCGTCGGTTACTACTTCCTTGTGTTCATGATGCGCATAGC
>JBJMGJ010000359.1:0-7881 GCA_045807965.1 Bryobacteraceae bacterium
CTGAATGTTGTTTTCCAACAGCCCAGGCAAGCTGTGGGATTTCAGAAACCAGTCGAGTTCCCAACCAGCATAGAATTTGTGCATTTCAGGGTGCCTATAGTGGGGCTCAGGCCGAGGCGACTGCCACAGAAAATGTGGCGCGACGGCGTAGGTTGCTCGATTCGTCGCATAGGGCAGTGTAGAAACTTTCCCAAAGACCCGACGGTCGTAATACCCCAGGAACGAAAACCCGATAAGCAACACGAGAAAGGCTGGTACCAACCGGTACAGAAGAACTCGCGGCGCGGGTGGCGTGCGGTTGAAGTTATGACCCAAGAGGAAATCGAGCAGCCAGGAACCACCAGACCTACCGTGTCCAGCGGTCGATCTGCTGTTTTGGATGAAGAAATAAAGAAGTACGACGACGCAGGGTGCACAGATCAAGCAGCCCTCATAGGGGCGGCTAAGGATGAGCAGAGCTATTCCGAGCGCCATCCAGAAAAAATCGCGTGTCCGGAAACGGCGCAGAATACGCGGCAGCGCGCCCCAAACAAGCGCTCCAGCAGTAGCCGCGATTGCGCCGCCGGCATAGGAGTCAATCCAATAACTAAACAGGCCCAAGCGCAGTATGGCAAGTAAACCTCCGAGAAACGCCCAACCGGGTGGTAGCCAGGCTTGTAACATCCAACAGATGGATGCACACATAATGGCCACGCTGGCCCACACCCCCCACCAAGGGTGCCCCGCCAGAGTTTTTCCCGCAGCCAGCAGCATGCCCTGCGCGGGAAAGTACATGGACATATACGTCGGCTGATGAGAGACATGAAGCGTTTCCAAATGGACCCACATGGGATGCGTGGGATTTGCGAGGCGGCCGGAAGCGAAAGTATCGGCAGCTAACAAATAGCTATAGTCGCTTGTGATGAAAGGTTGAGGAATCGGTATGACGGGCAGAAAGACAATGCGAACGCTCGCGGCAAGGACACCGATGACAACAACCGATGTCGCCCGGTGATGCGCGAGGCCGGCGAAGAATGTCTCGACCCTGGCGAATAGCCGAGATTTGCGCCGGCCACAGCAAAAAGCTAACGCGAGGCTGACGAGAACGAGCGCCAGTTCTATCAGGAAAAGGGACACCTCACTAGCGGTGGAAGTGGAATGCGCCATTCTGGAATTTGGAAGTTGGGGTCATGCGTAAGAGTGACTCCCATTCCGATACACTCTCTCGCAATTCAGACGCCGTCGTTGGCCTTACGCCATTGCGGCATTCAGATTGCTGGATAACGTGGACATCGCATTGTTGATGCCGTTTGCCAGTGTCCCCATTCCACTGATGATGCCCAAACAGACCACAGCGATTACGAGAGCGTATTCGACGAGATCCTGTCCAGCATCCTCTCTGAGAATTTGAGCAATAAGCTCAGTGCTGACGTAGAATTGAACGAATGCATTGCCCATCGTGGTGACCCAAGAGGCTCACTACGCGACGGCAGCGTTCAGCCGGGTGCTCAGCGTGTTCATGGCATTGTTGATGCCATTGGCAAGAGTTCCCATGCCGCTGATGATACCCAGGCAAACAACCGCGATGACGAGAGCGTACTCGACGAGATCTTGACCTTTTTCGTCCTTAAGAGCCTCACGGATCACCAGGGACTTAACATACAATTTCAACATTGTGTTTTTCATTTGTTAGGGATTCTTTCGACTTCAGTTAGTCCTGCGAGGCAGGTACGGCTCTGGTTCAGCAAGCCTGGAGCCAAACGAGAAACCAAGCCGAATACAAGATGAACCAGGCTCAGAGGATCTGCCCTGTTCGAATAACCGAGAAGTCGGTCGGGCGAGTTGGCCAGTGGCCGACGACCGAACTTCGCCGCCTTTCGTTTCAGTTACTTAGACTGCTCGGGATCGTGTCCGAAGCATTTCGGATGTTTCAATCAGGAATCGAAACCGATAGCGGATCGAAACCAGGGTCGGGGCCTGCCGCCGAGGGGAGGAGAGAACGATACATGTATACGAGCCAGCACTTCGGCGTTGGCGACTGTAAACGGCGGTTGACACGGGCGAGCTAAGAAAGGGCTATTAACCGGAATATCGGTCATTAACATGACAAATTCTTTGGCCCATCAATTGCCCTTCAAGGGAGTTCTCTACCATGTATGATCCTGCCTGCTGGCCTGCCGTTCTGACCGTGTCGATTGCTTCGATCACGGATCTCCGGAGCCGGAAGATCCCCAACTGGTTGTCCGGTCTGTCGTTCCTTGCTGCTCTTATCGTCGCGGTGTTGAACCACGGCGTAAGTGGTTTGGGAAAGAGTTTGGAAGGGGCGGCTCTCGGGGCGGGAATTTTGGGTCTGCTGTATTGCTTGGGGGGAATGGGCATGGGCGACGTCAAATTATGCCTCGCGGTGGGCGCATGGCTCGGGCCCGGTCAATTGATGCTGGCACTCGTGGTCATGGGGCTCGCAGGAGGAGCCATGGCCTTGGGTTGGGCAATCCGGGGTGGATTCCTTAAGCAGTCGTTGGAGGGAGCCGGGGATCTGGTCTGGGGATGGAGAAGTCGTACGGCGCGAACGCGGAGGCTCACCTTAGATGCTCCGGGAGCGAGGAGCATACCTTATGCGCCGGCCATCGCGATCGGCACAGTTTTCTCCTTCCTGGCCCAGCGATGAGAGAGACAGCGGCAATCGTTGGAGCACCAATTCTCTGGACTCAAGCAAGAAGGAATGTTTCGTGATGTCAGCATACAGTTCAGACACTGAGCTCGTAGGTATGGCCTCGCTGTCGCTAGTGTTGATTGGACCCGACGAGCAGAGGCGAAAAGATATTGCCAAAGCGGTAACTGGACCGCAGGCAACCGTTTCGAGCGAACTGACGCAGTACCCCGGCGTGGACGACATCAGTGGGATTACTGAAGGGGATCACGACGCGGTCGTGATCGATCTTGATCCCGATCCAGAGCGGGCGTTGGACGTGGTCGAGAACATCTGCGGTACGAATCCCGGTTTGACCGTAATGGTCTATTCCGGGCAATCGGACCACGACCTCTTGGTGCGGTGCATGCGTGCCGGTGCGCGCGAGTTTTTGACCGAACCTTTAGCTCCTAATGCCGTGGCGGAGGCGCTCGTGCGAGCTTCGGCACGCCGCGATGAAGTGCGCCGTCCCAAAAAGAGAATCACGGGCAAGTTATTCGTCTTTGTCGGTGCGAAGGGCGGCTCCGGCGTCACGACTGTCGCGAGTAATTTCGCGGTCGCTTTAGCCAGGCATTGTGGTGGAAAAGCCGGCCTCGTAGACCTCGATCTGGCTTTGGGCGACGCCGCACTCACGTTAGGGCTAAGCCCGAAATTCTCTATTGTTGACGGGCTTCAGGAGGCCGGGCGCCTAGACGCGGAATTTTTTTCCGCCCTGTTGACGATGCACAACTCCGGGCTGGCCGTGCTTGCGGCGCCGGACCAGATTGCGAATGCGCCTATTTCGAAGAACGCCGTCCTCAAGATGGTCACTTTGGCTCGCGAGCAATTCCCGTAAGTTGTGGTCGATGCCGGATCGGAGTACGGCGAATTGCAGGAAGCGCTCTTTGAGGCTGCCAACGCGGTTTATCTTGTGTCGCAAGTGAGCTTGGTGGATCTGCGGAACGCAAACCGGGTGATCAGGCGTTATTTCGCCGAGTCTGAACCCGGACATCTGGAAATTGTGCTGAACCGCTACTTGACTCGCGGTCTAGAGATTGATGAGGCGGCGATTACGAAGGCGTTGACGCAGCAGGCGAGTTGGAAAATACCAAACGACTACCCGTCTGTAAGAAAAGCACAAAATGCGGGCGTCGCGATAGCGTCCGAAGAGAGCCCGATATCGCGAATCCTTGCCGATATGGCGCGAAAGGCCGCGGGACAGGCGGCGCCACAGACCAAACGGAAGAAGTTTGGGCTGTTTGGGTAGCTTGACGTTGCTGACGGGAAGGAATTGAGAATGGAGAAACTGGATTTCGAACAGTTCAAAGCCGACGTTCATCGGACGCTCATATCCAAGCTGGATTTGGAGCGACTGGCGGCGGTGCAAGGCACTCGCGCGAGACAAGCCGTAACCAATCTGGTATCGGAGATTATCGCCGAGAGAAAGCTTCCTCTAAGCGCCATAGAGAAGGAGAGAATTCAATCTGATCTGTTGGACGAGGTCTTCGGGTTAGGACCGTTAGAGCCCTTGCTCCGGGATCCGAAAGTCTCTGACATTCTGGTCAACAACAAGAATCTCGTCTATGTTGAGCGCGGCGGCATGCTGCAGAAAACGGACGTAGTGTTCCGGGATGACCGGCACGTGATGCAGATCATCGAACGCATCGTCTCGAAGGTCGGAAGACGGGTGGACGAGTCTTCGCCGATGGTGGATGCCAGGCTGCCCGACGGTTCTCGTGTAAATGCGATCATTCCACCGTTGGCTCTGGATGGGCCCGCGGTTTCGATCCGGCGTTTCGGCACGGGGCCTCTGGGGGCCAACAAGCTTGTTGAATTGAAGAGTGCGTCGGCCGAGATGCTCGAGTTGCTGTCCCAGGCTGTCAGAGCCCGTATCAGCATTCTCATCTCGGGCGGCACTGGCGCTGGAAAAACTACTTTTCTGAACATGCTTTCGCAGTACATCCCGCCGACCGAGCGAATCGTGACGATTGAGGATGCCGCGGAACTGCAGCTTGCACAGGAAAATCTCGTCCGTCTTGAGACTCGGCCTCCGAACGTTGAGGGTCAGGGCGCGATTCGGCAAAGGCAACTGTTGATCAACTGCTTGCGAATGCGGCCAGACCGGATCATCGTGGGCGAGGTCCGCGGGGATGAAGCGTTCGATATGCTCCAGGCGATGAACACGGGCCACGAAGGGTCGATGACTACTATCCACGCGAATACTCCGCGTGACGCTCTTTCCCGATTGGAGTCCATGGTGGCAATGACGGGTATGAACCTTCCAGAGCGGACGATCCGCCATCAGATCGCATCAGCCATCACGATCGTGGTCCAGTGCGCCCGCTTGAGTGACGGCACGAGAAAAGTGATGAGTATCTCAGAAATCACGGGTATGGATGAGAACGTCCTGAGCATGCAGGAGATCTTCAGTTTCACCCGCAAGGGGGTCGGCCCCAACGGGAAGATCGTTGGGGCGTTCAGGCCAAGTGGCATCCGCCCGAAGTTTCTGGAGCGCTTGCGGGTCGCCGGCGTCCTCCTGCCGTCCTCCCTGTTTGAAACCACCATGGAAGTGAGCTGATAGAGGTTCTAGCTTATGTTGCTCGCGGGCTTGGTTTTTGGTGCGGTGTTCCTGATCGCGGTATTGATTATGATCGCGACGGGATCGGCCGAGGCGGAGGCGTCGAAACGCACAATGGGGAGACTCAATGTTGCGTTAGCGTCCTCTGACGCCGCTTCCCCGGAAGAAACGCTAGATTTTCGCAAGCGCGAGATGCTCAGCGCGATCCCTCTGCTGAACCGTCTGCTTACGAAGCTGGAGCTAAGCCGTCACATACGAAAACTATTGGCGCGGGCAGATTCCGATTGGACACCGGGAACTGTCGTCTTACTCGTGGTCGCAATCTGGTTGGCGGCTGTGTTCTTACTGACGCTGAAGATCTCTTCAATCGCGGTGGCGTGTCTGATTGCTCTCGTGCCCGCCGCGTCGCCTATCATCTTTCTCGTTCGTAAGCGGGACAAGCGCTTTCGGAAATTCGAAGAAGGGCTTCCGGCGGCTCTGGATTTGATGGTGACCGGGCTCCGGGCAGGCCATAGCATCGTTTCGGCGTTGGACCTGGTTGGACGGGATTCGCCATATCCGATCGGGCACGAGTTCCGGATATGTTTTGAGGAGCAAAACTTCGGGCTGGAACTCCGAGATGCTTTAACCAACCTGGCGGATCGCATTCCCTTATCCGACGTGAAGATCATCGTTACCGCCATTCTGGTTCAAAAGGAAACGGGCGGCAATCTGGCGGAAGTGCTGGATAAATGCGCTCACTTGATTCGTGACCGCTTCCGGTTGAAGCGCGAGATTCGGATCAAGACGGCACAGGGACGACTTACCGGATGGATCCTCTCGTTGCTTCCTCCTGGCTTAGGGTTTCTTCTTTACCTGGTGCATCCGGAGGTGATCAGCCTGCTCTGGAGTCGTCCGAGCGGCGTGAAGTTACTTTGGATTGGCTCGGGAATGACCATAACCGGCGCTCTGATCATCAGTAGGATCGTCCGCATTAAGGTCTGAGGTTCATTATGGCGTTTGCTCTGTTTGCCTTCACGGCAGTTTTCATATTGCTCGCCAGCGCGGGGCTGCTCGTCTTCTATCGCGAAGCGATGTTCCAACGCCTGTCCCATGCGATCTCTCCCGGGCAGGAAAAGAAGTGGTCCGATCTTTTCAACAAAAACCAGGCTAGTCAGTCTGCGAAGGCCATAGTTCAGTCCTTCGACAAGGTGCTTCCCAAGAGCCCGAAGGAAGTCTCTGTTGCGCAGCAACGGTTGATCCGTGCGGGGTTAAGAGACGATTCCGCTGTCCGAATCTTGTACGGCGCCAAGGTGCTTGTTCCGCTGCTGCTGTGCGTCGTGATGTTGACCAGCGGCGCAACTCGCTACCTTTCGCCGTTTTTCGCCTTGCTGATGGCCCTGGGGATTGGATATCTCATGCCCGATTTTTGGCTGGGACGCCGTATCAAGCAGCGGCAGCTGAGTGTGCGACTCGGCCTTCCGGATTTTCTAGACCTGATGATTGTCTGCATCGAGGCGGGACTAAGCATCGATTATGCAGTCGATCGTTCGGTGAAGGAGCTCAACTCTGCGCAGCCGGAGATCTGCGACGAGTTTGGGTTGGTAGTGCTGGAGCAGCGCGCGGGACGCCCCCGAGCAGATGCCTGGAGGAACTTAGCCGATAGGGTGGACATTGATGTCATCCGGACGCTGACCAGTTCCGTTATTCAGGCCGATCAATTTGGAACCAGCATCGCGAAGACGTTGCGTGTTTACTCGGAGACACTTCGAACACAGCGTCGGCAGCGTGTTGAAGAAATCGCAGCAAAGACGGCTGTCAAGCTCGTCTTTCCTCTGGTCCTATTTATCTTTCCGCCGCTGTTTATCGTAGCCATAGGTCCGGCTGCGCTGGCGATGGTTGACACGTTTAAGAAGTATTTGAGTTAAATCGAAAGGAGAACGAACGACATGGAAAACGTAACACTGATTCGAATTATTGCTGGGGTGCTTTGCGTGATATTGCTGATCGTGCTAATTCAACGTCGCCGGACGCGAGTTCGTTAATCAGACCAGAATGCGAGTCAGTCCGTGCGCCCGACGCTATTCGACCACGGACTGCTCTGAAGGTCTTGTTCAAAAGAAAAGAACCATGGCGAGCCGAAAGGCCGGATGTCGGTAGAGGAGGAAGAGTGGGTCCATTGTGGGACGCCGTCACAAAAAGGCCGCAACGAAAATGCTGCGTCTTTAACAAGACGCGGGAGTCATTCATTAGCCTGAATGTCGACGTTGCCGATACGCACCTTACAAGGCTGCGCGGGCTACTTGGAAGAATACGATTGCGGTCGGACGAAGGAATTTGGGTCGTTCCCTCCTATGGCGTTCACACGATTGGCGTGCCGTTTGCCGTTGATCTCATTTACCTCGATGACAGATATCGAGTGATACATCTGGTGGAATCTCTGGGCGGCTTCCGGGTGGGCCCGATGCGTCTGGACTGCATAAGCGTTTTGGAGCTTTCCAGTCACACGATTTACTCGTCACAAACGCAGTTAGGAGACGAGCTATTGATTTGCTCGCAAGAGGAGATGCAAAAGTTTCTGGTGGATAACCAGGCCAAAGAGAGCAAAACCACGTCTGCTTAGTAGGTGAGGTTTGCCGTGCTATGGAAAGCAGTGCTGAACTGGTTATTTCAGGCA